>JBEKJX010000033.1:0-16840 GCA_050011015.1 Smithella sp. | reverse complement strand
CGAGGCGCGCCTGGCGCGCCGTGACAATCTAAAAAAACATGGAGGTAACAAAATGATAATCAATCAGGCAAGTTTACAAGCCATATACAACACATTTAAAGTAATTTTCAATCAGGCATTCGATGCTGCGCCCAGCATGTGCGACCTCGTTGCCATGCGCGTCCCGTCTACCGGAAAAACTCAGGGCTATCCCTGGCTCGGTAATTTCCCCACAATGCGGGAATGGATAGGCGACAGAGTCATCAAGGATTTATCGCTGTTCGATTTCACGATTAAGAACAAAAAGTTCGAATCCACCGTGGGTGTCCTGGGCGAGGATATCGAAGACGATCAGATCGGCGTTTACACGCCGGTGATTCAGGGCCTTGCGCAGGCGGCTAAAAATCATCCCGACATCCTGGTTTTCGCACTGCTCAAAGCGGCATTTACAACCAAATGCTATGACGGCCAGAATTTCTGCGACGCCGATCATCCCTGGGGAGACAAACTGATCAGCAATAACGGCGGTGGTTCCGGCGCTCCCTGGTTCCTGATGGATTTGAGCCGTCCCATCAAACCCATCATTTTGCAGATCAGGAAAGTTCCTCAATTTGTCGCCAAAGATAAACCGACTGATCAGGAAGTTTTCATGCGCGATCAGTACATCTACGGCGTCGACGACCGCAAGAATGTGGGCTTTGGTTTGTGGCAATGCTGCTATGGCAGCCAGGATACACTTAATGCTGCCAATTATGCTGCTTACCGCACTGCCATGATGTCGTTCACCCGTGAAGATAATGTCACACCGTTGGGAATTATACCGACACATCTGGTTCACGGCCCGACATTGGAAGCTGCCGCCAAATTGGTTATTAACGCCGAGCGCAATGCGGATGGTTCCAGTAATATCTGGTACAACACGGTCAAAGTTGTAAACGTGCCCTGGATGATTTAACAAATAAACGGATCCCTGCCGGATACTCCGGCAGGGATTCACAAAGACGATTATTTTTCAGGAGGTAACAATGGCTAAAGATAAAAATAAGGTTTCCGTAAGATCCATACCCAAAACATTTTGCCGCGCCGGTTTGAAATTTACCGAACAGGCAAAAAACTTTGAGGTGGACGATAAGACGCTGAAGATTCTCCAGGCAGAAAGCAATCTCATTGTGGGAGACGCGCTTCCGGAGCCGGATAAGGATCCAGCGAAAAAAGACGAAAAATAAACTTTGACCTCAGCTAGAAACTCCCTCCTTTGCAAGAGGGAGGGAGTTTTTGTGGTGGGATTGAAAAAAGGACAATTAATAATCAGGAGGCCATATGCCAGAATCAGCAACAAAAATAGTATCAATCACATCCATAAAAATAAATATCAATACGAATGTGTCAGGGACGACCGCAGACGGATCAACTTTTTCATTTGATACGCCGAGTGCGGTGGATGTGGATGAAACCAAAATAGACGCCACAACTTTAACAGCTTTAAAAACGCTGGCAGGAATCAGTTAAAATGATCGAATTGGCACCGTGGAATAAACTGAGTACCGATGCTTTGATGAAAGCATTTTGGGCAAATAATCCGGGGGGAATAGTATTATTATGCCATTTCGATGAAACAAATGCCGCATGGACTGATTCCTCTGGCAACCCTTTGACGATTAACAATTCAGGTAATCAATACAATGCTTCGGGTAAATTCGGTGGTTGTTTATCGGCTCCCAATGACGGCAGTTATTCCGATGTGGCCATTTCTTCCCTGCTTAATTTTGGAACTAATGACTTTACAATTTGCTGCTGGATTTATCCCGCTTCACAACCGCATGCTTATCCTGATTTTATTTCTAATAATTCGCCTACTTTTGGAAGTACATTAAGTTTCAGTATGCGATTTAGACCGGATAACCATGTCACTATTCATAGCGGGTGTTTAGGCGACCCTTATATGGCATCAGCGAAATCATATGATCCTTCTTTTTGGCATTTTGTGGCTTTATGCCGTTATGGATTAACAATGTATTTGCTGGTTGACAATGATGTAGCTGCCACTGCATTAATTAATGCCAATCAAATTATTAATTGGGGTGGCACATATAATTTAAGAATAGGAAGAAATGGCTGGGACGGCACGAACGGATATTACAAGGGATTAATTGATGAAGTTCTCGTTGTAAAAGGCACCGCATTATGGACATCCGCAATTGCTAATTTACCGACTGCGCCGTGGAACAATCCTACGGGAATCGGCATATATAGTGAATCCGCTATTGTTGCGGATTATACGTATGCTCTCAAATTTGTGGCAAGTCAAACCTCCAGTCTGGGTCAACAGTTAATTGCACTACTTTCTTCTACGTGGAATCTGACAGGACAGCAAACAATAAAAATCAAAATTGCTGCTGGACGTATCGGATCTAATCTTAAATTTTCACTGATCAATGGTGGAAGTGGCGGCGATAGTTCTACAACAAATTTTACTCCAGTCATTTCTGCCGCAGGAACGAACTATATTGAATATACACTTGATATTTCAAGCGTGGCTGATTCAGCGAAAAATGCCATCAATCAACTCATTATTACAATTCTGAATGCGGATGCCGACAACACCGTCTATATCGACAAATGGGCAACTCTTTCCGCCGGTGAAGGAATTGGTACCAGCACAGGCGGTGGTGGTAGAATTATGAGAAGTTCAATTATAGGAGCGCGCTTATGAATTGGTATAGGGCTGGCGATTCTTATTACTGCATATTTACGACCAGAAGGTTTGACACTGGAAACATTACATCTGCCGATTCTCTGCCCACGGCATTTGCGAATAAAAATGGAGTAGATGACACAACCAATTTTTTATTGACTGTAACATTGTTAAGCGCAGGCAGATATTTGATTAGCGGGACTATTCCAGCGTCCGGGTATAACGCAAATGACAGGGTTCAAGTTTGGGCGAACTCCACGGTAAATTCTGTTTCTGACAGTGAAAAAGTGGATGAGTTCATTGTTCAGATGGCAGGCGCGGCAATCGGAATACCGCAAAGCGGTGATGTTTATAATGCATTAAGTGCGCTTATCACATCTATTGTCACCGGTGTGTGGTCAGCAGCTTCAAGGACGCTTTCTGCTTTTGGATTTACGGTTAATATAAACGCGCCGTTAGATATGGCGCTTAATTCAACAGTAGCCAAAGACGCCACGGTCATGAAAGCAGCAAATTATACTGTGCCGCCAACGCCTGATACAATTGCCATCGCGGTTGAACAGCACATAATCAATGAATCAGACGGTGAACAGGTTCTCAAAGCGATTACAGATAAGATTGCGGCGGTTGATCCCGATCTTAGCGGTTTGACTCTTTCAGCCATTGCCTCCGCTGTAAGAACCGCGCTGGCTACGGAACTCGGAAGAATCGATGCCACCATAAGCTCCAGACTGGCCGCATCAGGTATTAACATTACCAATGGCAAAGTTGATATAAATGACAAGTCCGGCTTTGCGCTGATATCCGATTATGATCCGGCAAAAAGCGCGGCAGCACCCGGCGCGAAGATGGATTTGATTAACGCGCCGAATCCAAACGCAATCGCGGTTATTCAATATGGTCTTGCCCAGGATTCCACAGTCGCCAAACCGGGCGCGAAGATGGATTTGATTGATGCGCTCAATCCAAATGCAATCGCGGTTATTCAATATGGTCTTGCCCTGGATTCTTCAGTCGCCAAACCGGGCGCGAAAATGGATCTGATCAACACACCAAATCCCTCTGCAATCGCGATTATTCAATATGGTCTTGCTCTGGATTCTTCAGTCGCCAAAGCCGGTATGAAGATGGATCTGATTGACGCGCTCAATCCAAATGCAATCGCCGCCATTCAAAAAGATCTGGCGCGAACGGGAGCCATTGTATATCCGGTCATGCAGGGAAGAGTTTACTCAGCCACGCCGATCCAGAATCAGGAAGTTATTACCATCCAGGGCAATACACTACGCATGCCGTTTGATTTCGGCGGCAATTATACAGGATGGACGGCAACATTCGGGGCGAAAGTCCATCTCGATGATACTGACTATATTATCGATCCCATCGAAGCCACCTGGTTGGATGCTTCAAAAGGTCAGGGTTATATAGATTTAACCGCTGCCAATACGGCCACAACGGGAAAATATTTTGCGGAAATATTATTACAAAAAGATTCGGCACGCCTCACGGCAATGAGGTTTTATCTGAAAATTATAAATGCAATAATCACAACATAAGGCGGTAAATATGTATTGCACTATCGATAACATCAAAGGAATAACGTCAGAACAGGATCTGATTGAACTGACCGACGACAATGTACCTGCTCAGGTCATTGTATCGGCCAATGTGAATAAAGCAATATCCGATGCCGGGGAGATGATCGATAGTTATCTCCGCTCCCGGTATACCCTTCCTTTTTCGCCTCTGCCGGGACTTATTATGACTCTCGCTTGCGATATAGCCGTCTACCGTTTATATGCGCGCAGAACCAAATTAACGCCGCCTGAAGGCGTTTCCGAACGATATAAGAACGCTCTGAAATTATTAAGCCAGATCCAGAAAGGAGAAATTGATCTGGGTATAGAAGGAACTGATACGCCGGAGATTGGAGATGCATCCGGCATTACCGATTCGGCTCCACGCATGTTTAAACGCGATACATTAAGAGGCTTTTAAATGCTTGATATTATCGAACAGGCGATTTGCGATCGCATTAAATTTAAACTGGCTGATGCCGCAGGCAAGGTTGATGTCCAGCGCGGCATTGAAGGAATTCCTGTGCAGGCGGTCTATGTCTCCTTGGAAGAAGGCGCTTTCAAAAGAACTACCCTCGATACATTCTGCGCTGAGGTCACCGGTTATGTGGATATAGTTTTTAAGGGTCTACAAAGTGAAGAACAGCGGCGCAAGGGAATTTTACCTATATTGGAAGGTATTATTCTATGCCTTCTCCAGCAGAAATTAGGATTGAAGATAGATCCCATCGTGCCCAAGAGTTTCAGAAATACCACTTCGGATGAACATAAAAAAGCGGGTCTGATCATTTTCACACTACAGATAATTACTAAATATTACATTACCAAAGTAGATGATGAGAAGATTACAGAATTGATTACAATCGGCCTGAATTATTATTTAAAACCCGGCGATGATAACGCCGATGCATCAGATCAATTAACTTTAAGGGAGGTATAAAATGTGGGTCATAGCAATACCGGGCACACAATGTCCGAAGGAACGCAGTCCGCGAGAATATATTAACGACAAGACACCCGTCAAAATGCCGGATACGACTTATTATCAACGTCTGGTTGGCGATGGATCTCTTCTAATCGCAACCCCACCGGCAGCATCAACAGCAAAAAAAAATGGAGGTAAAGAATAATGGCATCAAAGAATATTTCTTTTGATAACATTCCGGCATCTATTCGCAAGCCGGGAAAGTATTTTGAGTTTAACTTAAAACTGGCGGTGCACACGCTGCCTTCCAATGCACAGGCAATGCTGATAATTGCACAACGCCTGGCAGCGGGATCCGTCGCGCAACTTATTCCGACGAAAGTATTTTCGGATAGCGACGCAGCGGCATATTTCGGCAGTGGTTCCATCGCTCATCTCATGGTAAGAGCCGCCATTAAAGCCAATCCGTATCTTGATTTGACCGTCTGCGCTCTGGATGATGCCACAACAAGTCCGATCGCGCGCGTTCAAACACTTGCCTTAACTGGCCCGGCCACCGGCAGCGGAACCTTAACTCTAATGGTTGGCAATGTAAGTTATCAGATTGGAATCTCCGCATTGGATACCGCTTCGGCTATCGGCGATAATCTGGTTGCGGCGCTGAATCAGGATGCGGCCCTTCCTTTTACCGTCGTTAATACGTCAGGATCAATAGCCTTCACGGCCAAAAACAAAGGCACAGTTCCCAACCAGATTGATTTTTCCGTGACGATTACAGCCGCAGGAGTGACCGGAACTTTTACAACCACAACAGCGGGTGCGGTCGATCCGACCCTCGCCACCGCTCTGGCCGTAGTGTTCGGCACGCAATATAATATTATTACCGTGCCGTTTATTGATTCCACATCTGTCGCCGCCCTGAAAACACATCTGGATAATATTTCCGGCCCGATGGAAGAACGGCCAGGCACAGGTTACATAGCTGACGATGATGCTTTGGGTACAGTCACAACACTGGGTGGTACCACCATCAATTCCGGGCGTATTCTTTTAGCCTATCTGCGCGGCACGCAAAGTCCGGCTTATGAAATCGCCGCCGCATTTGCTGCCGTCAAGGCTTCTGAAGAAGATCCGGCAAGACCGCTCAACACCTTGGAATTGACCGGCATCGCCGCGCCTCCGATTGCTTCGCGTTTGTCTCGAACCGAGCAGGAATCCTGCCTTGCCAATGGTGTAACTCCGCTGGAAGTAGGCCCCGGCGAAGTTGTCCAGATCGTTCGCGCGATCAGCACCTATGTCAAAAACGCCGCAGGAATTAATGATATATCCCTTCTGGATATTACTACAATCTGCACGCTGGATTATGTGCGCGAAGCCATCCGTACCCGCATTGCATTGCGGTTCCCGCGCGAGAAATTATCAAGCAAAACTCCGGACAAAGTGCGCGATCAGATCATTGATGTTCTTGAGCAGCTTGAAGAACTGGAGATCGTGGAGAATGTTGCGGATAATCTGGACGGCGTAATTGTCGAACGTGATTTGCAGGATCCGAATCGGCTCGATGCAAAAATCCCCACGGACGTGGTCAACGGGCTGCATGTATTTGCCGGTCGGATTGATTTGATACTGTAAAAAATAAAATTGTCATTGCGGGGCGCGCCTGGTGCGCCGTGGCAATCTAAAACGGAGGGAATAATATGTCAGAAGAATATGTCAATAGGGTACTTCTGGAGATAAATGGCCAGAGCATCGATGATTTTAAAACATGTGATGAAGGTGAACGTGAAATAGCCGGAACTGTAAAATTAATGAATACTACCGGCCATACCAAAAAACTGGAACGCCCCACAGCACAAGTGGATTACGTTATTCCATCTGATGGAGTGGAATTCGATTTCACTACAGTCAAAGGCGGAACGTTGACCATTGATAGGCAAAATGGAACTCGTATTGTCTATACCGGCGTCTATACGACAAAGATAGGTAAAGCTCATTATGATCCGGAAGCAGAGTGCACCATAAAGACGATCGAATTTTCAGCGAAGAAAAGAAAACCTTAAAAAACATTTAAGGTTGTCATTGCGAGCCGCGCCTCGCGCGGCGTGGCAATCTATAAAGAGGAGCTTAAATCATGTTTACAGAAAAAGGAACCCTACCGAATGGTGTGGAATTCAATGGTGTAACTCATAGAGACTTTGAAATCCGTGAACAGATCGTCGCTGATTCGATTAATGTCTTTGACGATCCGGAACAGGCCGAAAGAGCAATGAAAAACCAACTATATGCAAACCTCTGCGTCACGGCCAACATGTTTCTCAGTCTCGGAACTATTCCGAAAAAAGAAATCACGGCTGATTTGCTGATGGATGCATTGCAAGAAGATCAAAACGAGATCTCAGATGCGGAAAAGAGGTTGGCTATAAAGCGATTAAACTTTCGCAAAGAAAAAGAAAAACAGCCGCCAACTGATACTCCTGCTTCTTAAAATGGGTTTTAGTTATTCGGAGATTCTGGCGATGCCGGAAGGTGAAGCATTTGAATATCTCGATGCATATCATGAAATTAATAAGCCGAAACCGGATAAACCGGGCAAAAAGTACATCGTTAAAAAAGACGTGAAAGGTAAAAAGTGAATAGTGAATAGAAAAACCCTTCACCCTTCACCCTTCACCCTTCACTCTTCACAAAGGGTTTTAAGATGCCGGACATGAAAGTCTTTTTAGAGTTGATTGCCAAGTCTGATAAATTCCAACAGGGATTTCAACAGGGCGAAAGAGCTCTCGGCAGTTTCCGCACGCATGTCCAAAATACCATGCAGAAAGTGCAGCAACTCACAGCCAACTTCGGCGTTTTGGGTCAGGCAGCAGCGGCGCTTTCTTCCGGTCTGGTGATTAAAAAGCTATTTTCCATTAGCGATTATATGCCCATTGATGATGCGCTCCTGCGCATGCGCGTCAACCTGAAAGCCAACAGCGCCGAAATGGATATTCTAAAAAATAAGATTGCTGCGTTTGCCGGGAAAGAAGGGCAGGATATCGGGCAGTCTTTTCAAGTAGCGAACAAACTATCTCTTAACTTTAAACAAGACGATATTTTGCAGATCATGAAAACAGCCGATAAGGTTTCCAAAGCGACAAACGAACCTCTTGAAATTACTTCGGCCAGTATGGTGGAGATGATAAAATTATTCAAAATACCGAAATCAGAATACGGGGGATTGGGAGATGCTTTAATTACATCGAGAATCAATATGGAACAACTCGATACCGTCATGCAGCGTTTAGCTCTTCATGGCGGCGGCAAAAAAGATTTTATAGAAAGTCTCGGAATGATACGCGGTCTGGGGATGGCCGGTATCGATAAAACAAGAAGTATAGTAGCTCTTAACAATGTTCTGGATATGATCAACAATAAGGGTTTTATTCTAGAACAGCACGGCATTAAAGTTAAAGGCCGCAGTCAACTTGAAGTATTGACTGATCTGCAAACCTATATAAACAAGATGCGCAAAACCCACACAGAGGCGGAAAACCTGAAACAGTATGAAAGTTTCTTCGGTGCAGGCGGAAAAGAGGCTATGGACTTTGTTTTTGCCCACATGAAAGATTTCCAGAAAGGCATTGATGAAATGGGGAATGCCTCTAAAATCGCCACTGACCGCGCCTCCGCAGGTGCAGAGACGTGGGAGAATCAGTTAAACCGAATCAAAGGAAGTCTTGGCGGCATCAAAACTGATTTGAGTACGATTTATGATCTGGCCAAAAAGCCGGTTAAAGTTATGGCGGATCATCCAACCGCAACCAAGGCCGCAGGGTATACAGCAGCAGGAGTATCTGCCGCAGTGATTGGTTATCTAGCTTATTCTACGATCAAAAAAATATTTACGAGTGGAAACATAATCAAAGATGTATTGACATCCGGCCCTTTCGGAAAAATAACAGGCCCTGTTCCGGTTTATGTCGTCAATAAAAGAATGTCTCTCATTGATCTTCCTAATACAGTTAAAGATTCTAATCTCCCTGGAAAAATTGCGAAAGTTGGCAGTGGTCTCGGTTTCCTAGGTACAGGTTTTACAATTGGTGCAGTAGCGACGATAGTGAGTGCATTAGGTATATCCGCGTATGAAATTAATAAAGCTCGAAATGCAAAACTGGGTGATCCCAGCCGTATGGCTGGCGAAGGTGGTGTAATGGGTGCTGGTACAATTAGTAAAGCATTTGAAGAATTATTTTCTTATATTTTCCATCGGGAAAAACCGGAAGTAAAGCCGGTAGTAAAAAATACAATCAATCTCAAATTTGATAAAGATATGCGGTTATATGCAACTGGCGATAGTGGCACCGATTTTAAAATCAATATAAACCGTGGCGCATTTTTCGAGAATTAAGGATAAAACATGTCGGCAGATTTCGATCAGACAGCATTGGATCTCGATACAGGCAGCATTAATGGCGGCGTCATTCAGATGGAAACCATCGAGGATACCTTTGAAAAGGCTATTGCTGTCTATGACTATCCTTATGCAGATGGCGCAGATCTTGAGGATATGGGTCAGAAAGCCCATACTATCCGCATCCGCTGTTATTTCTGGGATGATGCCGAACAACAAACTTATGATGATCATGTCACCCTGATAGAGAGTCTGGCTGATACAACCCTGATAGATTTTGTTCACCCTAAATACGGTCTGCTTCAGGGCAAAATTCAATCCATCGTTGTCATGCATGATGACAGCATCCGCAAAGCCACTCTCGATATATCCTTCATAGAACAGATGCGCGCTGCATTATCCGTTGCTGCGGCACAGACCGTCCTGTCTGCAACTGAAGATGCCTACCAGACCGGCCAGGATGAGCAGCAGGACGTTCTTGCAGCCGATATCAAGGCTGCAATACCAACCGCCGATTCGGGAGCTGTCACCACGGATCTGGACGCAAGCACTGGCTTACTTGCGCAAATGCAGGGATATTCCGGTGTAACCCGCGATTTTGTAGGGCAGGTTGAAAAAAATATATCAACAGTCGAGGCCGTGGTTAATCAGGTTGAAAGTCCCGTTGATTCATTGCAGGCGACGATAACATATTCGCTAACTCTTCCAGGAAGGATTTTGGGATCCATTTCCAATTCTTTGGAAAAAGCGGCAAGACTTTACGATTCACTGAGCAATTATCCGAGCCAGTTTATCTCCAAGATTGATGCCGCTTTCGACGATCTTCAAAGTTCATTTGATGATCTGACTAATGCCATTGCATCGACCGGTGGCAAATCAGCAGCGCACGTCATGTCCAATCACCTGACGATCGCGTGTGCCCAGCGTCTGGCGCTGGAGGCTGCTGCTGTCTATGATGCCGATAACGAAGCCGCAAATGATAGTTCTTCCGATTTTCAGGTTATGAATTTAAACGAATTGGAATCCACGCTGGCCATTGTGCGAACACGGATCGAAGCAGCGGTGGAAATAGCGCGCGATATGGATAGTCTTAAAACAATGGCTGCGGCGCTTCTTACACAGGTCAATTCCGTGCGATTAGAACGCGAAAGGATGATCGCGGTGACACTCGATAATCCCATGCCGCTGCATCTAGTATGCCTGCGCTACGGTCTGGATTATTCCTATGCGGAACGGCTGATTAAGGTCAATAATATTCCACAGCCTAACTTCACATCCGGAGGAATTAAAGTCTATGCCGGACAAAGTTGAATTATATATAGACGGCGTTAAAATAGAGCACTTTTTAAAATATTCCATCAATGCGGATCTATATACTCCTGCCGATGCTTTTCATCTCGAGTTGGCCAATCCGGAAACGGCAATCATTGCAGGTAAACAATGCAAATTATACATCAATGGCAATCTAGAATTAACAGGCATCATCGATAAAGTGCATCGGAAGATTAATAAAAGCGGAGAATCGCTGGCTGTTGAAGGCCGCGATTTTATGGGTTGGCTCGTTGATTCCTATTGCGAACCACCGTGGATTGATACTCAAAATATGAAATTGCAAACCCTTGCGGAAAAATTATTAGCAAAAGCGCCATTTATTATTCTTAAAAATATATTCTATCAGGATAATGTCGTCGGTAAATATAAAAGCAAGAAAAAAATAGGTAAAATTTCAAAATCTCCTGGTTATCTTTCTGCTCTCGATTCTGGCCAAAAAATAGGCCGCACTGAACCGGGCATGACGGTATTTGAAGTATTAAAAAATTATGCCCTGAGCCGTGGAATGCTTTTTTATTGCACTGAAAAAGGTCAGTTGGTTTTTGGCCGACCAATGGCAAAAGGCGCACCGGGATATACTTTAACAATGCTGAAAAGCGGCCTCGGCAATAATGTGATCGAATCCGAAGTGGTGCAGGACATATCTAAACGCTACTCAAAATATACCATACTTGGCCAGCAGCAGGGTTCTCAGGGATATTTGGAAGCGACTCAAATCAATACTAATAATAAAAGCAAACCCTGTACCGATCCTGAATTTCCGTTCTACAAACCTTATGTGGCATTGGACAATAACGATAATGTCAGTCCAGCCATGCGCGCTCAGATAATCATGGAAAAACACCGTAGAGAGGGCACACAGCTTATTTATACTGTAGGCCGTCACAGCCAGAACGGCCAGAACTGGGCAATTAATAATTTCTGCCACATTAAAGATGAAAAGCAAAGTATTGATGCCGATTATCTTATTTATGGCCGCACTTTTGAAATGGATAAGCAGATGGGGCCGATCACCAAAATCAAACTTGGAATGCCGGGAGTGATTGCATGATCAGAGGGATGATTCGCGGCATTGTTATCTCGATTAAAGAAGGTTTAATCAAACTCTTTTCCGCCTCCGGGCGCACTGATGAATCATTCGATCAGCGCGAGTATTTTCAGCATTACGGTTTTACATCACAACCATTACCCGGCGCGGAAATTATCATTATCCGGGAAGGAAATCATATCCTCGGTATCGCCTCCGATGATCGCCGATACCGGTTGTCTATCGAAAACGGCGAAGTCGCACTCTATACGGATGAAGGCGATTATATAGCCCTGAAACGCGGCAATAATATGGTAGTAAATTGTAAGAATAAACTGGTAGCAAATGTCGCAAATGAAGTCGATATTACAACGCCGATCGCTAAAATATCCGCTTCAACAAGTATCGATCTGAACAGTCCGGCAGTAACCGTGGAAGCATCGGGAAGTGTCCAGGTAAACAGTCCATCAATTATTCTTGGCAGCCAGGGCACGACATACGCCCTGATCGATGCGCGTTTAATACCACTTTATGACAATCACACGCATGGCAGCGACGGCACACCCGTCGTTAAACTAGCGGCTTCCGCAGTGAAGACAAGTATTACTAAGGCAGGATAATATGGATTACACAATCATCATCTATAATCAAACCGGCCTCGGCCAGATGACTTTTGATAAGGCCACTACACTAATGAATAATATCTATCTTTCGTGGATGGTGGATCAGGGATCTTTCTTTCTCGACCCTAAATTCGGCTCCCGATTCTATCTTCTCAAACGCGCAAAAAACACTCCTAAGACAGCAAAACTTGCCATTGGCTACGGCAAGGAAGCACTACAGTGGATGTTTGATGCCGGGAAAGTATCGGCTGTGAATGTTTATGCTCAAATAAACAAGACTGAAAATATTAACCGGCTAAAGATATTAGGAGAGATAACTCCAGTTAATGGTGATGATCCCGTATCCTTCTCCAGATTTATAGAGGTGATTTGATGGACTTTCAAAAAGATTTTGATACATTATTTGCAGCAATGCTGACTGACTGGCAGAATCAGGAGCCGGAAGCCGATCTTTCCAAAGGTTCTCTAATCTATCTAAAAAGCGCGTGCCTGGCATCGGCTCTGTGGGGCATATACAAATATCAGGATTGGATTGTTAAGCAGATCTTTGCCGATACTGCCGATACGCAATATCTGGAGCTCCACGGCTGGACGCGCGGCATATCCCGAAATATCGGCGAGAGCGATGCCGATTATCTGGCCCGGATTCTTGAATATATCCGCCGTCCGCCGGCAGGCGGCAATCAATACGATTATATCAAATGGGCGAAAAATATTAATGGCGTGAAAAATGCCTGGTGCATTCCGCTGGCCAACGGATTGGGTACTGTAGCCGTAATCATTCTGGCCGATTCCGATACAACCGGAAGTGAAATCCCCAGTTCGTCGGCGCGGATCGGCGTTACAACCTCAGTTGCCACAAATCAACTCAATGATTCTGCCGCCGCATTCACAACAGCCCAGGCTGTAGCGGTCGGCGATATCGTGGAAAACCCGCTGCGCGGAACATCTACCACTGTGGCCACAGTTAATAGTGCGAGTCAGTTGACATTATCCGCAGATATTTTTCCTTTCGCCGGTGATCCCTATATAATCCATTGCCAGACCGGAATAAATACAACGGTTACCGCAAATAAATTGATAAACAGCGCCGGAACATTCACTGATGCCACCTACACCGTTATGCCCGGAGATATTGCCGAAAATATTTCTGATGGAACATCAACTACAATTGTCTCCGTAGACAGCGCAATGCAACTGACATTGGCCAATGATATTTTTACGGCGACCGGCAAAACTTATGTGATTAAAGGCGTAATAGCTCAGGTCAAAGAATATATTGATCCTTTACGCCCGGTGACAGCTTCAAAAGTATCTATTGTGCCTCCGACACTTGTCAGTCAAGCAGTGACTATGACGGCAACCGGTACGGCCATAGACAAGACTACAATCGCCGCAAATATAACGGCATATTTAAAAACTATGATTCCGGGCCAGACACTTTACCGCGCAAAATTGACGCAGATAGCAATGGATGCCGGTGCGGATAATGTTTCGATTACCACGCCTGCCGCGGACGTGACAGCCACAACCTACCAGATGATCAGACCAGGAGTAATCAGTGTCTCATAAAGATACGTTAAAATTATTGTTTCCTATAGAATTGGGCGGCGTATTCGATGACGATATCACCCTGGACGGCGCGCAACTGGATAATGCTCAAATAAGCGCCGCTCAATTATTATGCGAAATGTTTCCGCAATCGTGTACTGATTCCATAACAGATTGGGAAAGAGTTTACGGCCTTACTCCCGCTTCTACTGACACGCTCCAGACGCGCCAATTGCGGGTAATTGCCAAAATGCGTGAACTCGGCGAATTATCGCTTCCTTATTTTGCTGCTCTGGCAACCTCAATGGGTTATGCCTGCACAATCCAGGAACTTCTGGCTAATACGGATAGTCTGGGAGCTGAAGGAATATTCCGTTGGCGAATAACATTCACCGGGACGCCGCTTGTATATTTTCGCGCCGGTCAATCCCGCGCCGGAGATCCTCTTGTCACCGGCCCGGTGGCAAGTGCCCTGGAAGGTCTTTTCACCGATCTGAAACCGGCACATACACAGGTTATTTTTGCTTATACTTAAGGAGATAATATTATGCCAAAAACAGTATTTTCCGATACACCCCCTTTAGGAACAATCGTTTCGGCAGCATGGCTAAATTTAATTCAAAACCATCGGCATGACGGCAAAGATGCTGACGGTTCATGTCCGATCGATTATGCTGTTGATACCGGGGCGGCCAATGCTTATGTAGCAACCTATACACCGGCTATAACTGCACACGTTATCGGTCTTCCTCTGATTTTTAAAGCCGTGAATGCCAATACCGACGCAAGCACATTTAATCCCGGCCCCGGAGCTGTGGCAATCAAAAGAAAAGATGGAACCATTCTTCAGGCTGGCGATATTCCCGCTGGCGGCATGATCATCGTTGTATTTGATGGAACCTATTATCAATTACAGAATATGATTTCCCAAACAACATCCATTTTACGAGGATATATCGACGGCCTGACGATGAGCACTACCGGTTCATCCGCAACAATGGCAATAGCGGCTGGGCAGGCAGCAGATTCCAATAATGTCAATATGATGACCTTATTGAATATCGTCAATAAAACAACAAGTGCATGGGCAGTTGGAAATAACAATGGTGGACTTGATACCGGCACGATCGCCGCGAATACCTGGTATCATTTTTTCCTGATAATGCGTCCCGATACCGGAGTGGTGGATATTCTTTTTAGCACATCAGCTTCAGCTCCAGTTATGCCTGCAAATTATACATTATTCCGGCGCATCGGTTCAGGTAAAACTAATAGTTCAAATTATTGGACAGGATTCATGCAGACGGGTGATTATTTCCGATGGAGAGCTTCTGTTTTAGATATAAACAACTCAAGTCCGGGCACTTCCGCTAATACAGGAGTATTGGCTTCTATTCCGCACGGAGTCAAAGTCAAAGCTCTCATTAATGCGGCTACATATACTGGAATCGGTTCTTTTTACATTTCTGATCTGGATGCTAACGATGAGGCTCCTTGCACCACCTCAACTTTGGCAACGCCTATTTTTTCATGGGGCGGTCAACCTGCCGCATCGGCATGGAATGGCATTCAAATGGAAGTGATGACCAATACATCTGCCCAAATCCGTTACAGAACCACTGGCGGAAACATGGCTATATCTACACTGGGTTGGACGGATTTTAGAGGTAAAAATAACTAAAATAAAAGGAAAGGCAGACGGTATTTTCGGGAGCGCCAACTCCCAAAACCATGCGATCGAATCTCGCAAGACAGGATGACCTGCTACCATCCACCAGACCTGAGACGTCAGCTTATAGCAGGGCGCATCCGATTAATCAATGGAGGATCGCATGAATAGTTTTATAGCGTATATGGGAGGAAAATCATTATTAACAAAGAAAATCATTACCAAAATACCTGAACATAACTGCTATTGCGAAGTATTCGCCGGTGCTGCATGGCTGCTATTCAGGAAAGAAGAATCAGACGTCGAGATAATAAATGACATTAATACTGACCTGGTAACATTATATAGAGTAGTAAAACACCATCTGAGAGAGTTCATCCGTTATCTGGAGTGGATATTAGTAGCACGTGACGAATTCGCCCGTTTCAAGAAAGAAGATCCGGAATCTCTAACTGATATCCAAAGGGCAGTGCGTTTCTTTTATCTATTAAAAAACGCTTATTCCAGCAAACTGGTCGGCCAATGTTTAAATATATCCACTTATCGGCACCCGACCTTTAATCTTCTACGCATAGAAGAAGAACTATCGGCAGTCCATTTGAGGTTAAACAGCGTTTACATTGAAAATAAACCTTATGAAAAAATCATCGAACGGTATGACAAACCGCATACGTTTTTTTATCTCGACCCTCCCTATTATGGTTGCGAAAGTGATTATGGCCCTGGTATCTTTAATAGAGAAGATTTCCAGCGCCTGCGCGACATGCTGGCGCAGATTAAAGGCCGGTATATTCTATCTATAAATGATGTTCCGGAGATCAGGCAACTATATAAAGGACTCAGGATGGAAAGTGTCAGCACAATATATAATGTATCCGGAGCGAAAAAAACAAAGGCAAAAGAACTGCTAATCATGAATTATGAGCCGGACTGATATCGATCAATGATAGGTAAAAGAGCATATTTATTTTATTTGTCTACGAGATAATCAAATGTAATTTGATACAATCAAATGAATATGGGAAGTGATTTATCGCGCTTTTCGGCCTTCCGCTATCACGCCCCGCCACAT
>JBEKJX010000032.1:0-17107 GCA_050011015.1 Smithella sp. | reverse complement strand
TTGAACCCCTATTCCGCATAGCGGGCTGGATCCTAAGTCCAGTGCGTCTGCCAATTCCGCCACTCTCGCTCCTGGACTTTTATAATTCATTACGCATAAGAATGTCAACGCGGATTATTTTTTGAAATTACTAACAAAACCAGTCAAATTAAGCTTTTTGAAGCTTTTGGGGAATTTATGTATTTGATTATCCGCTTTTATGCAAGAAAAATGTCTTCATGAATATTTTGCTCGCTATGCACACTAAGCGGGAATAGATTAACTTATTGATATTCAATCTTTTTATAGTATTAAAAGATTGAAAAATACGTACTAAAGATAAAGGGGCAAACCAAAACTCAGGCCAACCCCTTGATTTACTGGTCGGGGCGAGTGGATTTGAACCACCGGCCCTCTGAACCCCATTCAGATACGCTACCAGACTGCGCCACGCCCCGACATTCTTTAAATTGTGCAGGTCATTATCATTACAGTAAAACCCTGTCAAGGGTAAATGCATCCGTATTTTTAATATCTTCTGGTCCAATTCCACGTCGCTTGCGGCGGGGAGATTCATAATTAGTTTTTTCAAGAAAAAAACTGCCGGTCATAAATTGAATATTGTTCATTTCCCGTAATAATCTCATTGACATTGAAGATTAATTCATGATAGAAAACATTTAAGTAAGTATTGATTAATATGACATTTTTAATATAATCAAATACTTTGTACATTCCCGACAACAAACATCAAGTTTATTGTCTATAAGGAGTTTTTTTGAAGCTAAGAGAAGTTAAAGAAATATTAGATGCCGTTGTAATCGTCGGCAAAGAAAAATTAGATATGGAGGTCTCAACAGCTTTCGGAGCTGATTTGATGAGCGATGTCATGGCTTTTGCAAAACCGGGAAGTCTTTTGTTAACAGGTTTAACTAATGTTCAGGTCATTAAAACGGCTGCCGCCCGGCATATTGCCGCAATTGTCATTGTTAGAGGAAAAGAACCCTCTACTGAAGCTATTGACATGGCTAAAGAACTTCAAATTCCAATTTTAGCTACGGAATATATTTTATTTGAAACAGCTGGTCTTCTTTATAGTAAGGGTATTGTCGGTTGCCTGAAAAAAGTCAAAAGTGACAGTTTTCATAACTAATATAGATCAGAACCGTTTTAATAAAGTAGAGAGGATTAATTGGGAAATTATATTTTTGCTATGCCGCTAAAACATCCGTCAGCAATCTGGGTTTAATATTAATTAAAACGGACGACAACACGGCTATTAATTTAATCAATGTATAATCCAATTACCAAATGATTTCGTTGACAATAAAGTTTAATATATGATAGGGGAAATAAAAGATTTTCTATATTTTAAACAGAAACCGCCGGATTTTTTCTGAGAGGAATGAATATTGAAACTGAGTGAAGTAAAAAAAATATTAGATGCCGACGTTGCTGTAGGTGAGGAAAAACTAGACCTTGATGTCCAAACCGCGTTCGGGGCAGACTTAATGAGCGATGTCCTTTCCTTTGCAAAGGGGGGCTGTCTTCTGTTGACTGGCCTGACCAATACGCAGATAGTTAGAATCGCCAATGTTCTCGATATTGCAGCGATAATTATAGTTCGCGGGAAAAAACCTCCGGAAGAAACTATATCTATGGCTAAGAATCTTCAAATTCCGATTTTAACGACAAAATACATTTTATTTGAAACGGCGGGCCGTCTTTACGCAAAAGGCATAGTCGGCTGCGTAGAAAAAGTTGAATCCTGCAGTGAACAAACCTGAAAATACTTTAAATAAGTATAGTTTTGATGTTGAGGGCGGTAATTTTAATGCCGCCGGATCAGTTTCCATGCGCATAAAATCCATACTTAAAGAAAAAGGACTGCCTAATGATGTTGTCCGAAAGTCCGCCATTGTATGTTACGAAGCTGAAATCAATATCGTTTCGTACGCCAGAAAAGGTATTATCAACCTTACAGTCGCCCCGGAAAATGTCGAGATTGAAGTAGCCGATGAAGGGCCGGGAATACCGGATATTGAATTAGCAATGGAGCAAGGTTATTCCACTGCAAGTCAGCAAATAAGAGAAATGGGGTTTGGCGCCGGTATGGGATTGCACAATATCAATTTCTATTCTGACATATTCGATATCTCATCGGAAGTTAATAAAGGAACTTTTTTAAAAATGATTATCAACACTCCTCAAATGATAAAGGATTTCTAATGGACATTGAAACCATAGCAAAAGAATTAAATTTAAAAGTAATGTCTGCATCAGACAGGATTAAGAATAATGTTAAAGGAGGTTATACGGGAGATCTCTTAAGCGATGTAATGGCAAATTCTCACGAAGGAGATATCTGGATAACAAGACAAGTGCACCAAAATATCGTTGCCATAGCCACCTTGAAAGAGCACGCGGGTATTATTCTGGTAAATTCCTGCGAACCGGCTAAAGACACCTTGGAAAAGGCCATTCAGGAGAATGTCCCCATATTGATTTCCAACTTGCCCGCATTCGAATTAACAGGTAGAATTTATAACTTGTTGATAACGGAAAAATAACCGACAGGTTTTTATAACTGCCGAAGGCTATTGGCCATGTCCGGTTAATTCCCCCAAAAGACGATGCTTAAAGTTTTTAATTGTGATCTGCACATTCACACTTGCCTCTCACCCTGCGCCGAACTGGATATGCATCCCAAAGCTCTGGTAGAAAGAGCCGTCGCCGCCGGGCTCGATATTATTGCCATTTGCGATCACAACTCTTCCGAAAATGTCCCTTACGTCATCAATGCCGCCCGGGAAAAAAATTTAAAGATATTTCCCGGAATGGAAATAACAACAAGTGAAGAAGTGCATTTTTTAGCTCTCTTCGATTCTTTGCCGAATTTAGCCAGGCTGCAGGAAATTGTTTATAAGCACCTAGCAGGCAAAAATGATGAAGACCGTTTCGGAGTTCAAGCCATTGTTAATGAAAATGGCGAGGTTGAGGGATTAAACGATAAACTATTAATCGGAGCTACCGATATTCCGTTGAATGATTTATTAAACCATGTACATGAGCAAAACGGATTAGCCGTTGCCTCTCATATAGACAGAGAAAGTTTCAGCGTATTGAGCCAACTCGGCTTTATCGACAAAAGCATTAATTTTGACGCGTTGGAAATATCATCCCTAACGGGTCTTCAACAAGCACGGATTAAATACAGGGATTTGAATAATTTTTCGTTTATAACTTCTTCCGATGCCCATTATTTAAAAGATATCGGAACTTCTCTGACAAAAATTATGATTGAAGAACCGACCCTGGCGGAATTAAAAATGGCTTTTTCCCGCCAAGATGGCCGCCATATATTGGAGTAGAAATGCTGGAGCTTGCCGAACATATTCTGGATATTGCTGAAAACTCTATTCGCGCCGGTGCCAAAACGGTTGAGATTATTATAAATGAAGATACGGCAAAAGATTTACTCTCCATAGAAATAAATGATGACGGCAGTGGAATGACAAAAGAAGAAATCAAAAAAGCCTTTGACCCTTTTTATACAACAAAAAAAGTGAGGCGGTTCGGTCTGGGCATTCCTCTTTTGGCTAACGCCGCTCAAATGGCCGGCGGCCATCTTGATTTGAAATCAATAAAAGGAAAAGGAACTAAACTTAAGGCGACTTTTCAACTCGACCATCTGGATAGACAACCTATGGGAAATATCTCCACAACTATTATTAATCTTATCGCCGGAAATTCTTCTGTTGACTTTATTTACAAACACAGGCATAATGACCGCCGGTTTTCATTGGATACCAGTGAAATACGTAGGGAAATCGGCGATTTACCAATAAACCATTTCGAAATATTAAAGTATATTCGGGGAGTTATTGACGAAGGATTAAGTGAAATTCAACCGGAAGCGTAACAAACCAGAAGATTATAAGTAAGGAGGAATTTGATGAAGGCGGAAGATACGGAACTTTTACAAGAATTCACACAAGGACAAGTAGATAAGCTCAATAAGATTATCAGCAAACACAAGGGCAAGCCGGGAAGTTTAATTCCGGTATTGGAAGAAGCGCAGGTGTGCCTGGAATACCTGCCGATAGCCGTGCAAAAAAAGATTTCTAAAGATTTAAATTTGCCTTTAAGCCGCGTTTACGGTGTTGTTACTTTTTACTCATTCTTTACCATGACACCGCGTGGCAAACATACTGTTCGCGTTTGTTTGGGAACAGCCTGCTATGTCCGGGGCGGAAAAGCAATTTCCGAAACTCTCCAGAAAGAATTCGGCATCAAGGAAGGCGAAACCACTCCCGATAGAATGTTTACACTGGAAACCATTCGTTGCTTAGGAGCTTGCGGTCTGGGACCTGTCGTCGTTGTGGATGAAGACGTGCATGGCCGTGTTAAACCATCCAAGGTAAAGGAAATATTAGCTCAATACAACTAAAATACTTTTTAAGGCCGGGAGGAAATGCCAATGGCGAAGTTGACAATAGATGATTTAAAAAAAATAAAAGAAAAAGTGCATAAGGAAATGTCCCTGAGAGACGGAGAACGCCGCGTCAAAGTTACCGTCCATATGGGAACTTGCGGTATCGCTTCGGGAGCAAAAGAAGTTATGGATACATTACTTAAGGAAATTGAAGCTGCCGGCGCAAATGATGTGGTAGTAACCACTTCCGGTTGCATGGGATTATGCAGCCGCGAACCTCTGGTTACCGTGGAAGTACTAAATCAGGAACCGATAAAATATGAATATATGAATGCCAACAAAATGAGGCAGGTTTTCAAAAGACATATTTTGGAGGGAGAAATTCAGACTCCATTTGTTCTGGCCAGAGGATCTGAAGTAATCAGATAATTTTTTGCTCGATCATGCTCATTGATGAACGGCATGATATTTCTTAAGGAGGATATAGGCTAAATGAAAGTTTTTCGTTCGCATTTATTAATCTGTGGAGGCACCGGCTGTCATGCTTCCGGCCAACCTGCAGTAAAAAAAGCTTTAGTGGAAGAGCTTGACAAAAGAGGATTGACCGAGGAAATAAAGGTCGTGGAAACAGGATGTAACGGATTTTGCGCTTTGGGACCGATTATGGTTATCTATCCTGAAGGCGTTATCTACGTATCCTTGAAACCGCAGGATATACCGGAACTGGTTGAAGAACATTTAATCAAGGGAAGAACTTTAGAGCGTCTCTTATATCATGAGCCCTCAACAGACGAAGTTATTCCCACCATGCAGGACATCCCCTTCTTCGCTCATCAGGAATTGAGAGTTTTGAAGAATCGCGGTCTGATTGATCCTGAAAAAATTGAAGAATATATCGCCCGTGACGGTTATGCCGGCATGGCTAAAGCTCTGACTGAAATGAAGCCCGAACATATCGTTCAGGAAGTTCTTGATTCAGGGTTAAGAGGACGCGGCGGCGCGGGCTTCCCCACAGGCCTGAAATGGAAATTTGCCGCTCAATCCAAAAGTGACGTTAAATACGTTTTATGTAATGCCGATGAAGGAGATCCCGGAGCCTTCATGGACAGAAGCGTGCTGGAAGCGGATCCGCATGCCGTTCTCGAAGGAATGGTTATCGCCGCCAAAGCCATAGGTTCAAAACAAGGATATATTTATTGCCGCGCTGAGTATCCGCTGGCTATTCAGCGTTTAAATATCGCAATAGATCAGGCTAAAAAAGCCGGATTGCTGGGCAAGGATATTCTGGGCACCGGTTTTGATTTCGATCTGGAAATCTACCAGGGCGCAGGCGCGTTTGTCTGCGGTGAAGAAACAGCCCTGATGACCTCAATTGAAGGGAAAAGAGGCATGCCCCGTCCAAGACCTCCCTTCCCCGCTGTTGCCGGTCTGTGGCAAAAACCGAGCATTCTGAATAACGTGGAAACACTGGCTAATGTCGGCCAGATTCTTTTACGCGGAGCAAAATGGTACTCCTCCATCGGCACGGAAAAGAGCAAGGGCACCAAGGTATTCGCTCTGACCGGCGATGTCAACAACGTCGGTCTTGTGGAAGTTCCCATGGGAACGACATTGGGCACCATCGTTTATGATATCGGCGGCGGCATTCCCAAAGGCAAGAAATTCAAGGCTGCCCAGTTAGGCGGTCCGTCCGGCGGCTGTATTCCCATTCAGCACCTGAACGCTCCCGTAGATTATGAAAAAGTAGTCGAACTCGGCGCCATTATGGGCTCCGGCGGCTTGATCGTCATGAATGAAGACAAATGCGCCGTGGATATGGCCAGATTCTTCATGGATTTCTGCCAGGATGAATCCTGCGGTAAATGTACACCCTGCCGCGAAGGCACGAAACGCATGCTGGATATATTGACCAATATCACCCTGGGCAAAGGCAAGGAAGGCGATATTGAACTTCTGGAAGAAATGGCCGAAGTTATCAAAAACGCGGCCCTCTGCGGACTGGGACAAACCGCTCCGAATCCTGTTTTGAGCACCATCCGTTATTTCCGTAAAGAGTATGAACAACACATACGCGAACATAAATGCGTAGCAGCCGTATGCTCGGCCATGTTCAAATCACCCTGTCAGCATACCTGCCCGATCGAAATGGATATTCCTTCATATATCGCGCTTATCCGGGCCGAACGTTTTGAAGACGCATACAAAATACTGCTTCAGACCAACCCGTTCCCCTCTGTCTGCGGAAGAGTTTGCGATCATAAATGCCAGAGCAAGTGCCGCCGCGGCAACATGGATGAATCAATTGCCATTAAATTCCTGAAGCGTTTCATCACGGATAACGCTCCGCGTCCGAAGATCGAAGCTGTGCCTGTCACCCGTAAAGAAAAGATAGCCGTTGTCGGCGCGGGTCCCGCAGGACTTACGGCGGCCAGAGATCTGGCTTTGCGCGGTTACAAAGTAACAGTTTTTGAAGAACTCAATAAAGCCGGCGGTATGCTTTACTGGGGTATCCCTTCGTATCGTCTGCCCCGCAATATTTTAGATGGTGAAATTGACGATATCCGCGCTCTGGGCGTGGAAATTCGCCTTAACACCCGCGTGGGCAAGGATATTACTTTTGCCAAACTGGAAAAAGATTTCAACTTTATCTATCTGGCAACAGGCGCTCACAAGAGCCAGAAAATGGGCGTGCCCGGTGAAGAATTTAAAAATGTTTTCGGCGGCGTTGAATTCCTGCGCGACTTCAACAACAATGAAGACAAGTGGCTTAAAGGCGAGAAAACTCTCGGCAAGAAAGTGGCGGTTATCGGCGGAGGCAATTCAGCGATTGACGCAGCACGCGTCGCTTTAAGACTTGGCGCCGAAGTCACCATCCTGTATCGCCGTTTGAGACACGATATGCCGGCAGCCGAAGAAGAAATAAAGGCGGCCGAAGATGAAGGCATCAAGATTGAATACCTGGTCGCGCCGCTTAAGATCGAAGACGCGAAAGGCAAAGTCGCTTCCATTACATGCCAGCGCATGAAACTGGGCGATTTTGACAAAAGCGGACGCAAGAAACCCGTTGCCGTTGCCGGTTCTGAATTTACACTCGCTGTTGACGCGGTCATCGCCGCGATCGGACAGGTTCCGGATATGAGCTTCATCGATAGCAAGACCGGCGTGGAAATCAACAAGTGGGATTGCTACAATGTCGGCAAGGGCTACAAGACCCGCACAGCCAATCCCCGTTATTTCGCGGGCGGCGATGCAGTCACAGGGCCCGACACCGTTATCGGTGCTATTGGCGCCGGACATCAGGCGGCAGACGATATCGACGCGTCCATCCGCATAGCCAATGGTGAACCTGCTTACGAGAAACCGGCTAAAGAAAAAATCGATGTGCCTCTGATTATAGATGAAGAAACTGCAGAAGCGCCCCAGATGGCAATGCCGGAAATGCATCATGGCACCCGTAAGACGGGCTTTGCAGAGGTGGAACTGGGCTTCAAACGTGAAGACGCTATTAAAGAAGCCTGCCGTTGCTTGCGTTGCGACGCAGTTGTTTAATTTATATTTATTAACGATAAGGAGAAATATTTCATGTCAACAGTTAATTTGACTATCGATAATCGGAAAGTGACGGCGGAGGCGGGTTCCACGATTCTGGAGGCCGCCCGCGGCGCCGGTATTAAAATTCCCACTCTTTGCGCCTGGACGGAAAGAAATCACACTCCCGGCGCCTGCCGTGTTTGTATGACGGAAGTGGAAGGACAGCGCAGCCTGATCGCCGCCTGTGTTTTCCCCGTGACCGAGGGCATGGTTGTCCACACCAATACGGAAAAAGTGCGCAAAGCCAGAAAAATGGTGGTGGAACTTCTGCTGGCCAATCATCCGCAGGAGTGCAATTTTTGCGTAAGAAACGGCAGCTGCGAATTGCAGAAAGTCGCCGAATTTGTCGGTCTCAAGGAAATCCGTTTTGACTATACACAATTCCCGAAAGAAGAAATGATCGACCGTTCGAGTCCTTCCATTGTTCGTGACAGCCGTAAATGTATTGAATGTCACCGCTGCGTTACCGTCTGCGATCAGGTTCAGACTGTAAGCGTTTTGACGCCTGCTCATCGCGGCAGCAAAGTAAAAGTCGTTCCCGCTTTTGATCTGCCGTTGATTGAATCCAACTGCATCGCCTGCGGCCAGTGCATAATGGTTTGCCCGGTAGGCGCTTTGTATGAGAAGGATGACGTTGATTTGGTCTGGAAAGCTCTTCAGGATCCAACCAAACATGTTATCGTGCAGGAAGCTCCGGCTATCCGCGCGGCCCTGGGCGAGGAATTCGGCATGCCTCCGGGAAGCCTTGTCACAGGAAAGATGATCGCGGCTCTGCGCCGTCTAGGCTTTGATAAAGTTTTTGACACCAATTTTACCGCCGACCTTACCATCATTGAAGAAGGCAACGAATTGCTCAAAAGAGTGAAAGAAGGCGGAACACTGCCGATGATCACTTCATGCAGCCCCGGCTGGATCAAGTTCTGTGAACATTTCTATCCTGATATGCTGCCTCATCTGTCCACCTGCAAATCACCGCAGCAGATGTTCGGCGCCCTGGCCAAAACCTATTACGCGGAAACGGCTGGCATCGACCCGAAAGATATCGTTTCGGTTTCCATCATGCCCTGTACCGCCAAGAAGTTTGAAGCCCAACGCCCCGAAATGAACAGCAGCGGCTATCAAGATGTTGATTATGTGCTCACAACCAGAGAATTAGGCCGTATGATTCATGAAGGTGGCATTGATTTCATCAATCTGCCGGATGAAGATTACGACGCGCCGATGGGCGAATATACCGGTGCCGCCACCATTTTCGGCGCCACAGGCGGCGTTATGGAAGCCGCCCTGCGTACTGTCTACGCGGTAGTTACCGGCGAAAACCTGCCCAGCCTGGATATTACTCCTGTTCGCGGACTGGAAGGCGTCAAAGAAGCGACCGTCAAGGTAGGACCGCTGGGAGATGTCAAAATTGCAGTCGCCCATGGTTTGGGAAACGCCCGCAAACTGATGGATCTGATTCGCGAAGGTAAAGGCGGTTACGCCTTCATCGAAGTAATGTGCTGTCCCGGCGGCTGCATCGCGGGCGGCGGCGAGCCCATCCCTACCAACAACGAAATTAGAGTTTTGCGTTCATCAGCTCTTTATAAAGATGACGGAAAAGTTCAGAAAAACCGTCAATCACATGAAAATGAATCGGTTAAAAAGTTGTATGAGAAATTCCTGAAGGAACCTTTGGGACACAAGTCGCATAAGCTTCTGCACACCAAATACACCAAGAGAGGCACGGATTTGCCCCATGGAAAAGATGAATAAGAAGCTCTGCGGTTAACTTCAAATCATGTATAAAGAGGTTTGTCCATTACGGGCAAACCTCTTTTGATTTTTAATCAGGCGCAGGTTCGGAGCCGTCATTGGAGGAGCCCTTTGGGCGGCGCGGCAATCTAATGTACAAAATATGTCATCCGCAGGCTGTTGTGTCACGACCGTGACGGAGTTGGATATTGATTGTGACACAAGTCTTCCACGCAGGGTCGCACTGCCAACAAAGATATTTTTTTGATTTAATGGATTGAGGAATTATGACACAGACACGAAAAGAACATGATTTCCTGGGATCATTGGAAATAGCCGTGGATGCTTACTGGGGTATTCATACCCAAAGAGCCCTCAATAATTTCCGCCTAAGCGGCATAAAAGTAAACAGCCGTCTGATTCGGGGACTGGCGATGGTTAAAAAAGCCGCCTGCCTCGCCAATGCCGAAAGCGGCTATCTTTCCGCGGACAAAGCAAGTGCCATTGCCGCCGCTTGCGATGAAATTATCGCAGGCAAACTCGCCGGTCAATTTCCGATTGATGCTCTACAGGGCGGCGCGGGAACATCAACCAACATGAATCTCAATGAAGTGATCGCCAACCGCGCCATTGAACTGCAAGGCGGCAACAAAGGCGATTACACGATTGTTCATCCGCTTGAAGATGTAAATCTGCATCAGTCCACCAACGATGTTTACCCCACAGCCATAAAAGTCGCCGGGACTCTGGCCTTGCGGGAACTCGCGCAGGTCATCGCCCATCTGCAAGGCGCGTTTCAGGAAAAAGAAAAATCATTCGGCGAAATAGTTAAATTAGGGCGAACCGAGTGGCAGGAAGCGGTTCCTATTACTCTCGGCGCTGAATTCTCGGCTTTTGCCGAAGCTTTTTCGCGCGACCGCTGGCGGACATTCAAATGCGAGGAACGCCTGCGCGTGGTCAACCTGGGCGGCACAGCCGTCGGCACCGGCCTTACCGCGCCTCGCGTCTACATTTTCGCCGTCATTGAAAAATTGAGGGAATTAACGGGCATGGGGCTTTCCCGCGGCGAAAATATCATGGGAGAAACAGCCAACGCCGACGCTTATGTCGAAGTTTCCGGCATCCTCAAAGCCCACGCCGTCAATCTGATAAAAATTGCCAATGATCTTCGCCTGATGAATCTTCTGGGTGAAATCCGTCTGCCGCAGCTTCAGGCAGGCTCTTCCATAATGCCCGGCAAAGTAAATCCTGTTTTGGCGGAAGCAGCCATTCAAACCGGCATGAAGGTTATTGCCAATGACGGCATCATAACCGATTCCGCGGCCCGTGGAACGCTTCAAATTAATGAATTTCTACCGCTGTTGGCGCAGGCCCTGCTGGAATCGATGGATTTGTTGATCAACATCGACACGCTTCTGGCGGAACATGTAAATGGTATCGTAGCCAATCAAAAAATATGCGGGCAATACTTTGACCACAGCCCGATGATTATCACGGCACTTCTGCCCGCGATCGGTTATGAAAAGGCAACGCAACTGATTACTGAATTTTCCGCAGGCCATGAAAAAAACATGCGGCTTTTTTTAGAACAAAAACTGGGTAATGAAATTGTGGATAAATATTTATCCCCTTATCAATTAACTGCTCTGGGTTATAAAAAATAATGGATAATACCCCTAAAGGAAACCGGCTGCACATCGCATTGATGGGGCGCACAAACGTTGGCAAATCCAGCCTGCTGAATTTAATGCTCGGCCAGGATATCGCCATTACATCGCCCGTAGCCGGAACGACAACCGATGTCGTGGAAAAGGCCATGGAGTTATTGCCATTGGGCCCTGTTCTATTTCTGGACACGGCAGGCCTTGATGATGTTTCTGAACTCTCCGGCGCAAGACTCAAGAAAACGGCTAAAATTTTCGACCGCGCCGACGTTATCATTCTGGTCACTGAACCCGATACATGGACAAAATACGAAGATACGGTTCTGGCTAAAGCTCAGAGACGCAAAATACCCATCTTGATCGTTGTCAATAAAATTGATCTGCATCGGCCCTCCTCTGACTGGTTAAAAATGCTTAACGAAAAAACAGGGCTGGTTCTGACGGTTTCCTGCAGCGACGAAACACAACGCCAAACTTATCTAGATGCGTTAAAACAGCAACTGCTGGAAAAAGCGCCGGCTGACTTTATCGGTACGCCATCGCTTATCGGCGACCTGATTGGGCCCGGAGATCTTGCCGTTTTAGTTGTGCCGATAGATTTGGAAGCGCCAAAAGGAAGGCTTATTCTGCCACAGGTGCAAACGATTCGCGATATTCTGGATAATGACGCGGCAGCCCTTGTTGTCAAGGAAAGAGAACTGGCCGCCGCGCTGGCCAACCTGAAAAATCCGCCCGCAATTGTCGTGACGGATTCCCAGGCCATTCTTAAAGTCACCGCCGATGTTCCGTTAAATATTCCCGTTACTACTTTTTCCATATTATTCGCGAGGCAAAAATCCGATCTGGCTGTCATGGCCGCAGGCGCGGCGGCAATTGAAAACCTCCAGCCCGGCGACCGGATATTGATTGCCGAAGCCTGCTCCCATCATGCCCTGGAAGACGATATCGGCAGGGTAAAAATTCCCCGCTGGCTTCGGCAGTATGTCGGCGGAGATTTGCAAATGGATAAATCATCGGGACGGGATTATCCCGATGATTTAAAAAATTATAAACTGATTCTGCATTGCGGCGGTTGCATGATGAATCGCCGGGAAATGCTCAACCGTTTGCGTAAAGCGCAGGAGGCTGGCGTTGCCGTCACCAATTACGGCATAGCCATTTCTTTTTTGCAGGGTGTGATCAAAAGGAGCCTTGCGCCCTTCCCTTCCGCGCTTCTCGCTTTCGAAAAACAGATGAAAGAAAAATAACCAAAATCATATTTAATGAATTCATCTGCAACGATTCAGTATCTGATAACTGTCGGGATTGAGGATTTCCGGTTGTAACGTGCCGCGATTTCCCCGTCTATGGCAAGGAAATATTTTCCCCTTTGTTCATTCCACCAAGTTTTATATTCAATCACAGCTGAACTCAGCATATAACTCGGGCAAAATGATAGCAAGATTAGTGTATTCGCGACTGCAATGTTCAGCCATGCCTAAAGCTTCTTTTAATCCGATGATTTTACGACTGATAAACTTTGGCAGACGTTCACCCATCCAGAAGCGGGAAATTATTGCAAGCCCGTCGCCGCTTTTTTTGTATATATGCGCCATTTCCGTATGCACAATTAGACCGTGCAAAACACCAACATGCCCGCATACTATAATTTCTATTTTATTCTTTTCCAACATTGATACATCAAAGCCGAATTGTTGTGGTGTTACAAATTGAATGGATAAGTGCAAATTCATATCTCCAACCCGCTCAACAGGGAATTGTGTATTAGGCTTAAACCCGGAAAATGAGCTCTTAAAGTATTGAGCATCTTTTTTTGCCGTACTGATATTAAAATGTTCACAAGGAAACCAAACTTGATATCGTTCTTTTTCCTGGGCATGCCACCAAAACCACCAATCAATCATTTCCCGTGTAACACCAGGCATTTCTGTTTTCATGCCGACAAGCCAACTGCCGGAGGGAAGCAGCGTGAAGCCAATTTCGTTTTGTATTTCGGCATCCCACAGCAATTTATTTTTATCTTGAAAAGCCAGAGGCGTTATTGCCGGTGATTCTTCCAATTTCCTGCGGATGCAATCTGTCAATAGCGAGACTGGTTTGTTCATCAATTTCGTGTAAAGGTCTCGTTTCATCGGTATAATCACCTCATAATTATAGCGCGAAGAGCATTTATTCTTCTAAGTCATGGCAATTCTAATAAAAAGATTGTTTAACGATTATTGATTGTAATCTAACATAAAATTTAATAAAAACAAGATTGAGAATTACAGGGTTTAATCTATTGTTTGTTACAAAGGTTCGGTATTAATAGTCTTCAGGATTGAGGATTACCCGGAAATAATAAAAAATGGCAGAATTCTAACTGATTCGGGTAACGGGCCATATCAATAAAGAAATTTAATTTAGTGTATTTTCCTAAATATTATATGTTATAATAAGTGAGAAATAGATTAAGGAGATAAAACAATGTTTAGGGGAATTTTTCAACCTACGCATCTTCTCATCATTTTGGTTATTGCTCTGATCATCTTCGGACCGGGAAAGCTTCCTGAATTGGGAGCAGGCCTTGGCAAGGCCATCAGGGGGTTCAAAAAAGCAATGGAAGAACCGGAAAAGAAATCTGTTGAGGAAGCGGAGACCAAAAAAACAGAAGATAAAAAAGGTTCCTGAGGAGAAATACTTGTAAAAATGGAACCGGATTCTTAAAGAGAGAAACGATATGATTCAAAAAGTCTCCATAAGTCCCATGGGTTGGGCGGTAATCATCTGTCCGCAATGCGGGTTAGAAAGCCATCATAAGCCCGGAAAGGAATTGCAGCATAAGGTTCTGGAGAAAACCTGTAAATGTGGAGCGAAGTATCAAGTACTATTTGATACCAGAAACGCACCTCGAAAAAAGTGTGCTTTGCCGGGCATTCTTTCAGCAGAGAACACCATTACCGTTGAAATAAATGACATCTCTGAAAGAGGCGCTTCTTTTGAAGTTGATGAATTGGATATTGATGTCGGCAGTGTCTACCCCCTGAAAATAAAGTTTAGCGATGACTGGATTGAAGTTTTAGTCCGAATCATCCGGATAAATAACAAAATAGTGGGATTTGAATTCGTCAATCTCGGTTACAATCTAAAGAAGATGATAGAATCTTATCTCCTTTCCGATTAACTCTGTAATTTTTTATATTCTTTTAAAACACAACGTGGGGCAACAATTCCGCCCAGTTAAAAGTGCGAAATACATCTAACGGGGTGAATCCCTCTTAGAATTTCTTATTTCAATCTGCTTTTATCACAAAGCTTTCGATCAGATCGGCAGCCATGCCCGCGCCCGCGCTGTTCATATGGATATGATCCGTGAGGAGCAGAAAGCCGTTAGCCCGCGAGATATCGTCATAGCTCTGACCGAAAAGAAAATGCCGGGCGACGGCGATATTCATGAGCCGCTGGTCATCGTGAAAAGGATAACGGGGGTGGGATTTTCTGTCGCGTAGGAGAGCTGTCATGTTTTCGTGGAGCGGAAGATAGGCAAGGTGCTTTTCGGCGGCTGCTTCCTGGATTACCCGGCTGTATGCATCGGAGGCGGCAAATCCGGGATTGTCCAACACTTCACCTATCGGCGGCAGCGAAAGCAGCGCTATCCGGGCATGCGTCCGGGCACTAAGCTCAGTGCAGATTTTCAACAGATTATCCCGGTACCATTCCCGTGTGGGGGATTGCGGCAGGTTCATCTTCCTTATATACCACCGGGCAATCATGGGACTGAGCGAGGCGTTGGCGTCGTTGGTCCCGATCAGGATAGTGATATAATCGGGCTTGCAGGCCACGATCGCATCAAGGCGCTGCGCGACATTATATGCCAGTTGAGAGTTTCTCCCGGCATTCACGACCACGATATCCCGTTTGGCGAGCCGGGAGGAAAGCATATCCACATAGTTGACACTCACAGTGCCATGAGTGATGCTGTCGCCGATGCACACCAGGACCTTCTTGTGCGGGTCTTGCCGCTGCTGCTGAAAGGCGATGGGGTTATTCGCGGGCAGGGTTTGAGCCTTCTTTTCGACCCATTTATAAACACCGATAAAGGCAATAAAGAGGATACATACAAATACAACCAGACAAACGATGATTCTTCGTAACATAGCAATCCTCTCTAACTTCATAATTATAGTGTGGAGTATGAATGCCTGATTGATTAACACAATTTTTCCTTGTCTGCAACAAGCTCCATCCCAAAAACAACTATGGTTTGAAGCTCCGGTTCAATAATTGATAATCGTGAGTTCACTTTTTTTAATAGCGATTATTCATGACGGACGTTGGGTGGAGAATTTCCTGATCTTCAATTCCAACAATTTCCGAATACTGAACATTTTCATCAACTTCTCCATTTAAAAGGCGTAATGCCCGGCCGGGGATAAATGCTTCATCATTTTCTATATTAAATTTCAGTTTTTATGTTATTATATACCTTAAGAATATTTAAGGAGGTCAATTATGCCGAGTTTAAAATGGATTACTCACAACGGTAAAAGAATTCTTTACACGGATATTGCCAGCCAGACGACCAAAGAATTATTAGATATATCTGAACGCGTAAAAAAGGAGGTTGATAAGGAACCCCTGGATTCAGTACGCCTCGTCTGTAACGTCAAAGACGGAAAAACCAACAGTGAAATAAACGATGAACTCAAAAAGCTCGTCAAGTATATTGACCCTTATGTGAAGATGATTGCTGTTATTGGAATGGGAGGTCTTCAAACCATCGTTTTCAATGGCATTCTAATGTTCACACGGACTAAAAAGTTAACTTCAAAAAGCTCAGAGGCGGAAGCCCTGGATTTTCTTGCCGGGCTGTAATACTATATCCTCAAATTGTTTGTTTCAAGATTTACAATCAGGTGTATCAGGAAAAATCATTATGCAGGAACCCGTTGTCACGCTTGGTCCGGGCGCGGCCCAAGCCATTAAAACATGGATGTTCGAAAATCATGTGCAGAATGCTGTGCGGATCGAGATCCGCTCCAGCGGATGCTGTGACGTTTCACTCGGGCTTAGAATTGATTCTGCCCGGGAGTCTGAACTGTTGGTGATAGTCGAAGGAATTACTTTTGTTATTGATCGTGAACTCCATGATCTGACCGGTCAAATCACGATATCCTGCTCGGGCGAATCGCATGAAACGGGTTTTATAATTACATCGAGTATCCCTCTGAATGAATGGGCCGGCTTCGGAACCTGTAACATCATGGTTTGATCTTTTTCGCTGGAAATCATGCTTTCAATCTCGACAGAAACGCAAGATTTCAATTTGAAAATAATTAAAAAATGCCCAAATTATAACTATGGCAAATATTTCGGAGACGGGTCAGTCCGGATATTTATTATGCAGTTTGATGCTTTAAGATGGATACATTCTATCCACAAGAGATCAGGACAATCCGATGATCATTAAATAATATTTATAGATATCATATACTTATGATATATCGTTTCGGCAGGTATATTTCTTGCTATTTATTAGAATATTTTTAATAAGGAGAACGGAAATGATCATATCACGTTTAAAAAAGAAGAAAACAATCAAGGCGGGTATTCGGCTTCTGATTTTTTTTACAATCGTAACATTGGTTACATCATGCTATCCGCCGCCTTATCGCGAAGTTCCCGTTGCAAGTCCGGACCAGAGCGCAAATGCTCCTGTTACCCAGGT
>JBEKJX010000031.1:0-17150 GCA_050011015.1 Smithella sp. | reverse complement strand
AACGGCTGGGAATAAAGGAAATCATGGCCCGCCTGCGGCAGAATAACAAAACGGTAATATTTCACTTTATCAGCTGCTTGTTTACCGACCGGCGGATTATACCACCGTGTTTCATAGATTCCCGTCTTACCGTTATTGATTACATCGTTGCAAATGATAGCAATATCGTATCCAGAGTCGTCCAGAGTTTGTCCGTTTGTTCGGGATTGTTTCCAGGTAATTCCTCCATCATTACTTTCTTCAATTCTTACCAGTGTTTGGTCCCATAAAATCAGATGAGGCGGCAAGTCCTCCCAGACAAACGACCAGTAGGGTTCATCACTGGTGTTCGCGGCAACCAATGCAGGGTAATTATCAGCTTTTCTTTCGGTTCCATTCTTAACTTTACTGGCAAAAAATCTTTTCGCCCGCAATGTATAAGACCATTTTTCGGGGAAATTATTTTCGCTTTTAGCCTGTCCCATTTCCAACGCCATTTTGCCTAATTGTTTGGACAAAAATGGCTGCGTTTGAGGTCCGTATAAAGTATGTCCTCCCTCATAACGCTGAATGCTATATTCTTCCGGTGTTGTAACGTATCCGTAATATCCATTGGCGCAGCTTATGACGACAAAAGACTGTAGACCGTTTTTGTTTTGTGATGCAAATTTATCCCGGCACTGAGCCGCTATTCTGATGCCTGCCTCTTTTGTTGCTTCAAAGGGCAAAGGCAGAAGCAGTAAATCGTTAATCTGAATCATTTGCAAAAACAATTGATGAGGGAAATCCTTTTTGGAAAGGACAAGGTACTGGAAAGGCCCTCCCAGGGTGCGCTTATAACCCTGACAGGAATTTGTAAAAAACCATCGCGGAGAACCTTGTCTCAACCAGGGGAGTTTAGAGAGTACAGGATTAGGGTCGTCATCCGTTCCCGCGGCAAGTGCAGAACCCACAACAGGTCTTTCGCAGAGACATGTTTCATCAATGCAGGGTTCGGAATAGAGATCTATCTCTTTGGCTGAGAAGCGAATGGTCGCCTCATCTTTTAAATTTCCGTCGAGTGAACGGAAAAGTTCAAACGCCTTTTTCCCTATGGAGGTTCCTATCCGGCGTGCTTCAATGATGCCCTGCGCGTCCTTATGGTAATTTGGTGAATTATCGCCATGCGTGCCGTTGAAAGCGGCGTGGACGGGTTCCCATGATGTTTTATAATTATTCTTTATGCCGTACTCCACTTCCCGTTCCATGTACGCAAATACATCACCGTTATTGAGATTGTTTTCCGCCGGAACAGCTGTCCCACGGATGGAATAACTGGAAAGTGCGGCAAGCGGATAATATTGTCCGTCACTATCTTGTCCGTCCACGCGAATCATATACATGTCGGAATTAACGGCTTCATAAATATCGGGCGGTGTTTTCGCGGAGATAGTTTTGTTGGCAAGATGTGATTTGATACTGCGATTGCGCGTCACCCCTTCTATCTGTGTTTGTCCCGTTGCAATTTTCGCCGGCCTCTTTTCTTTGAAGGCGCGAATAACTGCGTTTGCGATTTGTTTCGATAAATAATTGAAATATTCGGGATCGAAACCGGCCGCGTTGGAAGCATGGTTGTTGTAGAAGTTAGTGTCAAAAAAATTGCCCGGCCCTGAATGAGTATTGGTTCCCGCGATAAGCAAGCCATCAATTCCGATATCAGTTTCTTTGGCTATAAGTTCAGCCACGCGATGATTGAGCAACAGAGAGCCCGATAGAAGGTCACACTGAACAAGGGCGACAGGTCTGCCTGATACAGGCTTTAAATACAAGACACGGGCGAAGAGTCTTGTACGAAAACCTTTGCTGTAATTTCCCCCTGTCGAATATCCGCCCAGTGGCATTCCGGGAGGCGGAGTAATATCGGCTTTTGCTGCGCCGGCAAGCAGAACGGTATTTGCTGTATTCTGCTGAGGAGTCTGTCTGCTTATTTCCAGTCGAACATTATCCGTGAAGAAAACGCAACCGGTTAATATAAAGAGAAACGCAAGTGTCAGGAAAATTCTTTTCAATATTTTCAAAATATTCATGCATAATTCTCCTAAATATTTTTGTAGCGCTTCTGTAAAACAATACAATAAAATAATCAATAAATTTATTACGTTTGCTTTTTTCGGTATTCATCGGTGATCGCAGAAAAACTGTTGAAATCAATGACCGCTTATGCAAGGATATTTCCATTGATTTTTGTTCAATGATATTGAATATTGAAGCGAGCACAAATACCTTCACGAGTTTTGGGGTAAGTGAGCGGATAGTGTTTGAGAATCGAAGATTATCCGCAGCTTGCCGTGGAGAGCTTCAATAATCACGATTTATCACTCTAATATTGGGGATAAAAAAGTTGAAAATGATTCTTAGTTGTGCGAAGGTTTTCTTATCTTTTTTTATATTGAAAATAGCTCATAAATTGCGTTTATTATAAAGACTTATTAAACAAGGCTGTTTTTATGTTTGATGTTCCTGATATTTCTATTGTTGTGCCGGTATATGGATGTCACGGCACACTGGAGCCTCTCTATAAAAGGGTTGCCGCTGCCATAGCACTGATCCCGTCCAGTTTTGAGCTGATTTTTGTTGATGACTGCGGTCCGGGAAATCCCTGGGAAGTAATTAATAATTTAGCACAGCTCGACTCAAGAGTGATCGGTCTAAAAATGTCAAGAAATTTCGGCCAGCACAGCGCTATTATGGCTGGTGTCGACATTGCGCGCGGTAATTGGCTGGTGATAATGGATTGCGATTTGCAGGACCGTCCCGAGGAAATTCCTCGCCTGTGGGCAAAAGCGCGGGAAGGATATGATGCCGTTATCGGCCGCAGGGTGGAAAGACAAGACGGTTTTTTTAAACGCCTGTCCTCTCACTTATTTCATTGGTTTTTCGGCTGGATGACAGATCAGAATAGTGACGCGGCCCAGGCTAATTTTGGAATCTACGCCCGTAAGGTTGTTGATGTGGTTAAAACGATTCCCGTGCAGTCTCGTGTTTTCTCTCTCCTGGTTCGATATGCAAGCTTCAAGATAACAAGCATTGACGTTGTTCATGGCAGACGTGCTGAAGGTAAATCAAGTTATACTCTCAGCCGTAAATTATTATTGGCGATGAATATTATTGTTTCCTGCTCCGATAAGCCGTTGAAGATATACGTCCGATTCATGTCCTTCATGGCTGTTGCGGTTTTTTGTTTTGGATTATCGTTTTTTATTCGCTATTTTTTATTTGATTACATGCCTGCCGGTTGGACCAGCGCAATGGTTTCATTATTTTTCTTATTAGGAATTCTCTTTTCCGGAATGGTCATTTTGGGAGTTTGCATTGAGCGGGTTTTTAATCATGCAAAGGAAAGACCGTTATACGTTGTGAAAGACAGGACGCAGGTGACTTAAAGCAGCTTTCAATTTATGGCAAATTTACAGATTGAATAGACTGCTGCCGGCGTAGCGCATTTGATGACCGTTTAAACGTGAAGAATATGGTAATAAATAGATATTTGTTGAAAAAATGAGGAGAATAATGCGCTTATGAGTGAAAAAGAAAAAAAAAGAAATAAAGATACCATTACGCCAAATGATACTATCAATGCCGCAGGCAATCTTTCTTCAAAAATATCTTCTTTTTTTGCCTTTTCGGAGAAACTGGCATCTTCAAAATATCTGAGATGGTTGATGATAGCGCTTCTACCGCTTCTTATCCTTTTGAGATATCCGGTGGACAGAGTGGATTATGATTTGTGGTGGCAAATGGCGCATGGCAAATATTATATTACTCATCACACTCTGACTATGGATATCTCGATTTTTTCCTGGACACAAACAGATCCGACCTGGATTTATAATACTTGTCTGGGAAGTATAGCTGTTTATCTGTTTTACAAATTTATGGGCGGGTTTGGTTTGTGGCTTTTTCAATGGCTGATATTTCTGGGAGTTTTTCTTTCTTTTTATCTTTTCCTTCGTCTGGTTCGTATCAGGCTGGATACGACCGTCGTAACTCTTATTGCCGCCATTGGTATTGCCTGCTCCCTTGCCTGCCGTTTCTATAAACCGGAACTGTTTTCCCTTCTCCTTTTCAGTTGGGTCGTATTTATCTTTTTTTGCGTCAAGATAACCCGCCGGAAGTTTCTTTTTTATCTTTATCCCTTGATTTTCGCTTTCTGGGTTAATCTGCATGGCGCTTTCGTTATGGGTTTAACTTTTCTTGCTCTCGCTTTTACCGGCGAGATTTTAAACAGGATTTTCTTTTCCCGGGAATCATTTACCACCGGAGAATTGGTTCATCTCGGAGTTGCGTGCGTTTTGTCCGGGGCCGCTACGCTGCTGAATCCATACGGTATAGATTACCTGATGAGTCTTTTTCCGATTTTGATGAATACGATTGATTCCCATAAGTATTCTGGACCGTACGACAAGTTTATTTTAGCCTACGTGAGCCTCTGGCCGTTTTTAAAGGATACTACTATTTCATTTTACAATGCTGGCCTCACCGCATGGATAATGACCGTTATGGTTCTTACTGTCGTTAGCCTCTCTGTTTACGAATTAGTCAAGAAGAGGTCGTGTGATTTTGCTTTGCTGATAACCAGTTCCACCTTATACTGGAAAGGGATGGAGACAAGCAGGGCATGTTATTTTTTTCCCGTTGCCTTTTTCTTCATCTTTTTTTACCTGCTGATTCACCGGTTGAAACTCAAGAGTATTCCGGGCAGGGTAACCATCTTTTCTTTGCTGGTTTTTCTTTTCTTTTCCGTCACGACCTCCTACTTTACAATAAGGTACTGTCCAGATAGCAAATGGTTTGGCGCCGGACTCGACAGTTTCGTGCCGGTGAAGGAAGTTGCCTTCCTGAAGAAGTACCATCCGGAAGGACCGATATTCAACGACTATGTTATCGGCGGTTATCTGGTATGGGCTCTTTATCCTGATTACAACGTTTTCATTGATCCCCGCGGGGGCGCTTACAGGAACCAGGTTTTTCCTGACTATATGGAATTTACCACGAAGCATGTTACCATTGACGACATACATCGATTAATGAAGAAGTATCCTTTCAAGATTGCGATAATCCATTATCGGCATATCTCTTTAATATTCGATTTTCTGAGAGCCGGTGATGAATGGCGTCTTTTGTATTTTGAAAAGAACGCTGCTATTTTGATTCACAAATCGCTCCTTCCTTCTATCCAGTCGGAAATGGGCAATGTTAGCCTCAGTCCTTTGCGCTTTAAAGATGTCAGGAATCCGGACGTTCTGTTTAATGTTTTCAATTTTTATGTTCGTTTGAATCCAAAAGCAGGCCGGTACATCTATGATGTCTTCAAACAGAATGTCAGCGATTATTACAAGCCAAAACCGGAAGTGCTGCGAGTAATGGACATTAACATCCGGATTAAAGAACAGGAGTTTCAGAACAAGGCCAAATGGCTATCGCCGTGAATGTTATATGCGAAATTATGCAATAGGGAGGAAGAATGAGTTCGGTCTCATCTGATGTATTCATTTCAGATATCGATAAAGAACGTTTTGGTATTAAAACGGCAAGAGTTATTGGTCTGACTTCAGATCGTTTACCTTCAATCTTAGATTTTTGTAGCAAGGAACAGGTGACCTTGCTTATTGCCAGGTGCAATCTGGCCGATCTTGATGCCGCCCAGGCCATGGAAAAGGAAGGCTTCCTATTGATGGATACCCTTATTTATTATAACCTTGATCTTACCAGACAAGCTGTCCCGGACGATAATGGCGTGGCTCATGTTAGATCCGTCCGCACCAACGAAGAAGAAGAAATGATGTTAGTGGCCAGAGAATCATTTCGTGGATATTTTGGACACTACCATGCTGATCAAAGGCTGGATAACAACAAATGTGATGAGGCATACGCTGATTGGGCGCGCAAGGCCTTTGCTAACAGGGATTCTGAAAATTTTTTAGTGGGCGAAATACAGGGCAGAGTAGTGGGATTTGGTGTTTTAAGGATGAATAATCACGATGAAGGCGAAATGTTTTTAGGCGGCATTCATCCGGATTTCCAAGGGCAGGGTATCTATAATTCTTTTTTGTGCAAGGCGATGGAGTGGTGCCTGTCAAAAAATGCTAAAAAGATGATTATTTCCACACAACTTAAGAATATTTCCGTTCAAAAGGTTTTGATAAAATTAGGCTTTGAACTTTCCAGAGGATATTACACCTATCATAAATGGTTTGATTAACTTTTCTTGATATTTTGTGTGTTAATAGAAAGAAACATATTCACATATCTGGACTTATTCTTTGTTGTAAGTGATTAAGATAACATGTTCTTATATCAATATGTATGATTATGGATAAAGAAAAGACAATTATAAATAATCAGCCAGCCGATGGTCTGATTAATAAACGGAAGAATCGTTTCTCAATCGTTTCATCTTTTTTCGCCTTTTCGGAAAAATTAGCTTCTTCCCGTTATATAAAGTGGGTGGTAATGGTGCTTCTGCCGGTCATGATACTGCTAAAATATCCCGTGGCCAATTCGGATTATGACTTGTGGTGGCAGATGGCGCTTGGTAAGTATTATTTAACTCATCACACGCTCGTTATTGATCATTCTATTTTTTCCTGGACGCCAACAGACCCGACCTGGATTTATAATACTTGTCTGGGGAGCATCATTCTTTATCTGATTTACAGTTTGATGGGCGGGTTTGGACTATGGATTTTTCAGTGGCTGATATTTCTGGGGATTTTTCTTGCCTTTTATGTTTTTCTGCGACTGATTAAACAACCCCTCGATATAACGAGTTTAACTATTATGGCTGCCGTTGGTATTTCCTGTTCAGCCTCCTTAAGTTTCTATAAGCCAGAGTTGTTTTCTCCTCTTATTCTTAGTTGGGTTTCGGTTGTGTTTGTACATTTTAAGGTTACTCGCAGAGTTTTACTTCTTTATCTTTATCCCTTCATTTTCGTTTTATGGGTGAATCTGCACGGCGGTTTCCTTTTTGGTCTCTGTTTGATTGCCTGTTTTTTCATGGGTGAGATATTTAATAAAATCTTTTCCATGCAGGAATCATGTAGCATTAACGAACTGGTTCATCTCGGAGTTGCGTGCGTTTTGTCCGCAGCGGCCACATTGCTGAATCCTTACGGTGTAAATTACTTATTGAGCATATATAATGCTTCAATTTCTGAAGTATTTACTGTGAGCAGCAAATATATCCAGGCGTATGTCAGCCTCTGGCCACATTTAAAAGACATAAGACATATGGATGTTTCTTTTTTCAACCTGGGTCAAAATGCCTTGATAGTGTTTATCATGATGTTGTTTTTGGCAAGTGTTTTCCTCTATCGGTTAATGAAAGAGAGATTATGCGACTTTTCTTTGCTGTTTGTCGCTATTGGCACATTCATGGGAAGTATGAGGGCTGTCCGGGCAGTTTACATGTTTCCCCTTGCATTTTTTTTCATATTCTTCTACCTGCTTCACCGGATGAAATTAGAGAGCATTCCCGCCAGGGCTACAATCCTGTCTTTGATCATTTTCGTTTTACTCTTTTTTAATACTTCCTATTTCACTTTAAGATACGGCGTGGATAATAAGTGGTTAGGCGCCGGACTTGACAGTTTTGCGCCGGTGAAGGAAGTGGCCTTCCTGAAGAAATACCGGCTGGAAGGGCCGATATTCAACGACTATGCCATCGGCGGCTACCTGTTGTGGGCGTTGTATCCCGATTACAAGGTTTTTATTGATCCCCGACTTGTGCCATTTTCTAAACAGGTTGCCCCTGATTATTGGGAATTTACCAGCAAGCCAGCGACTCCAGAGGCCATCGGGTGTTTTACGGAAAAATATCCTTTTAGGATAGCGATCATCCATTACAGGGAACTTCCTTTAATTTTTGATTTCCTGAAAGCCGGATGGCAGCTTTTATATTTTGAGCAGAATGCGGCCGTACTGATTCATAAATCACTTCTTCCCAAAATTCCGCCGGAAGTTAAACGGGTTGATCTTGGTCCTCTGCGCTTCAGTAACGTGAAGAATCCCCAGATTCTGCTTAGTGTTTTTAGCTTGTATGTTAATTTATATCCGCAGGCAAGCCGGGTAATTTACGATATCTATAAAAAGAATGTCAGTGATTATTATAAGCCCAAAACGGAGCATCTGCAGGTGATGGAAAGTGATATGCGGCAGAAGAAGATTTACCTTCAGATTACAACCGGCGGGAAATCATTGCCCCCTCACGGAGTTGGAGAAAAATCCCTGCGCAGGTAATACACAATATTTTCAGGCTGAAAGCGAAAATAATCTTTACTCGCTATCTTCTGTGTAATAGGATTTCCCTTCGGGACGCAAAGTATTGGTAATCGTCGAAGATGAATCCACGGACTTTCCTGTTTCAGCAGCGTTCAAACTGCCTTTAGCCGGTTCCGGAGAAGCGTGTAATTGCCATTTGGCTGGCAGAAAGATATCGAGAGTCTTGTAAATGCCATCGGTAAAAATCTCAAGCGGCTCTGTTATTTTGATGCCTCCTATATAGATGGCCGTTTGCGTCGTGAAATTTAACCCGGTATATGGGTTGTTGACTCCTGCGCCGAGAACGGTGGAGTTCAAATTGACACTGCTGCCGTCAGCCACCTCATACGGTTTACTGATCAGGTAACCGAAACACAGGTCTACATCTGCATCTTTAAACATTCCAAGAAATCCCCCTTTAATTCCCAATCCTACGCCGTAGTAATCGAGAGTGGGAAGGGACAGAGCATCGAAGTCTTCTGCCGCAGCAGAAGACACCCTGTTTTCATAGCCGGCGCGAAGCGCAAGCCAGTCCAGCGCCTGATATTCAACACCGACGCTCCAGTTCAGGGTATCCTTGAAATTTTTTTCCATTATTATAGTATATGGCCCTCCATTATAACCCATAAATTTGGATAACTGCAGAACTTGAATCTTCTGATCAAAGGTAATCTCGTAGTCTTTTTCACAAGACCAGTTTGCCCAGTGCAGGTCGGCCATCAGGGAAAGCCGCTTGACCGGTTTGAGCTTGACTCCAAAACTGGCCATCTGCGGCCATTCCATATCCATCGTAACTGTTCCTGTCTGTGATGAAACGGACTGGTAAGGCAGATCAAATACCATGGAAACAATCTGCATAATGGCGTTTTGTCCCATCCATCCAGTCATATTCTGAAAATCTTGACTGTACTGCCAACTATATTTTCCGGACATGTGTGCCTTGATGGCGCTCTGGTAAACTAACCCAAAAGAAATCCAGTCATAAGGTTCCCACAGCGCGCCTAAATTGTAAGAAGGGACAAAATCATCACGCATTGTTAAATTTAAACTTCCTATATCAGCATAAGGGCCCAGTCCTCCTCCAAACAGGGGCATCGGAACCCCCAGTATGTCGAATATAGGATTGTCCATGCCCTGAGTAGCGTCACCAAGGACTTTTGTCACGTTTGTTATTTCGTTGGGAGCTCTAAAATCCGTGCTCATACCCATTGCCGTCTGCCCCACCCCGAAAGAACCGCCCAGAGAGAGGGTCTTGTTTACTCTGTAGCTGATCGACGGACCAAAGTAGATCAGGTGCTGCATATATACAGACTTGGTTTCGTAGCGTGACGGGTCATTCGTATCACCAAAGTCCCAGCCGCCGCCAAACGGCATATATATAGCGTAGCCGAACGTCCAGTCTGAGCCTGGATTCCGATGGGAGAGGCCCGTCACGGGCGCCGGCATAATAGGCCAACTCGGGCTAACGTCTATGACAGGGATATAGAACTTGCCGCCAGTATTGCTTCCTGATGTGTTGGCCACAGGATCCTGCTCGAGGTTGCCTAGATAATCATGAAATCCCTCAAAATTAGGGTCCTTATTAAATTGACTTGTCACATGGAGATAAACGGGCATGATGCCCTGGCTGATAAAATTGCCATCACCCATGAGTGAAAGACCGGCAGGATTGTAATGGACTGAAGCGGTGCCGGGGGGATCAGCGGTAACGGTATTGGCAAGCGAAACAGCTACCGGATCAATGGCTATTTGCTCCATGAACGCAGCTTCTGCCCGCGGTAATTTTAGAAACAGGCTGGCGGCTGCAATTATGCATATAACGCAGAGACTGGCGTGCAAACGTGACAATTGATTTAAATGATGTTTGCCCCGAAAAAAAAGAAATACCGATAATGGAAAATGGGCAACAAACGTTGTGAGCTTTAAAATCATTATCATTATTACTGCTCCCCCCCATTCTTTTATTATAAAAAATTAACTTCAATCAAGCAATTTTTCCTGCTCATTGGCACAAGAAAAGAAAAAACAATATTAAATATGAAATTTCATTTATCCTGTTATTTTTGGAATCTCAACTCTTTAATTTTTGTTTTCAGGCGACTATGAGAAGCTATTCCCATCCTGTAATTTTTGCAGAGTATTTATCACCCCCGCTATGTGTTAAAAGCATCAAAATTCAAACGGCAAAGTAAAAGTCAAAGATAAATCAGGGTCATTAACGGTCAGTCCGATCCCTAGTGTCACGTATATGGATCTCGTCGCCGTCAACCGCCATCCTGTTCCTACGTTAAAGGTAGAAGAAAGGGTACTGCCTGTTTCGTATGTATCGTAATTATTGAGAGTATATTTTGTGTTGAAAGCATAAGACATCTGAACGCTCATGTTCATAGACGCCTGATAAGAAAGGGCATAACCGAATCCGAAAGCCAAACCGATGCTGCTGCCTGGCTGAACTCCGGTAAGAGTGGCTGACGTCCCCCATTTTTGAGACAGGCTTTGATCAGGGAAACTGTAAGTGTAACCCAAGTTACCGAAGGCAACAAGGGGATCAACGACCTTGCTTACGGAAAATCCGCCGGCAAGTGTATAAAGACCTGAGCCCGTTGACAACGAATGAACAGGATCGATAGCATAAGCACTACTTCCTGTGGGCAGGGAAAGACCTAAGCTAAATATAATCGGGGGGATATTTCCTCCTGACTTAATTGGCTGTGTTTGAAATCCTAAGGATATATCTCCTAAATCGGTTGTTTCCTGGGACGATGAGGTTCCCACGAGGTTGTACTTGTAAACGAAGGGAACACTGAGATTGAGGGTAAGATTGTTGAGTAGTGCGTATTGACCGGTAATAGTATTAGTCAGGTTATGGTTGGACCTGCGTTCAATATCAATAGATGTTGAAGAATTTGCTTGTTCGTAGAGATCTCCTGAATAGTATGAGTAATTGAAACTATATTGAAGTCCGATGGTTCCTTTTTTTAATAGAGTGTATTGATTGCCGACAGCGGAAAGAATTTCCTCTACCGATTTATTCTTTTCTTCTTCAGGCACCTCCAGCACTTTTCGCGCTTCGTTTTCACTGCGTATCCTTTCAACTTCCTGCTTCAGCTCTTTTACTTCTTGCTCAAGACTTTGCGGTGATTCCTCCTTCTTCTGTTCTGTTGCTTCCTGTTGGGGTTTTTGAGGCGATTTTTCCGTTTTTAGCTCTTTAGATTTTGGCTGAGGATTGTTAGGCGATTGATTATCAACCGCAGTTCCTGCGTCATCCGCATTAATTCCTTTTACAGCAAGTTGCGTTCCCCCGATGGGTTCCTGTGCCCTGATGGGAACTGCTACAAATAACATACACGTTATAAAAACCACTGAAAATGAATTGATAAAAATCCTTCTTCTCATCATTGTCCTTTTGGTTAAAATATTTACGAAATTCCCCACAGTCACTTTTAAATAAAAAAATAGCTTAATCCGATTTAAGCAAACAGTAATATATTATAAAAATTTATTTTAAATATTTTTGTTAAAACAGTATTGCACTTTAATTGTGCATTAAAATACTTCAGTTAATTTTATTTCCAATCAAATCAATGACTGTATTTTTCTGGTGGTACAAAAAAGCGCACTGGCAATTTACAGATGTCAGCGCTTGGTGAAATGAACAACCTTTTACAAGGGTAAATATTCATATATAAGCTCATCCACATTGTCAAGGGGAAAACGGCATTTATTGAGGAAAATATAAAAATTTTTTATGTTGCTGCGCCTTATTGGATTAGCCGATTTTTGTGTGTTTGATTGTCCTTATTTAATTTATTTATAAAAATAAATATTACTCAACAAAGTAAAAAGAAATGTGTGAATTAAATCAATCTCGCGCAGAAGTTAACAATGTTTTTTATGTATATAATTTAATTATATTTTTTACCTATTAAATCAATTACTGTAATTTCTGGCGGCGCTAAAAAGCGCACAGGCGGTCCCCATGTACCGGCTCCCGAGCTGACATAAATGGATTGATTTTCCGCTAACTTATAATATCCGTAGTTTTTGTGGAAAAATAATCGTGTAAAAAACATAAAAGGGAAAATTTGACCGTCATGTGTATGTCCGGAAAGTTGTAAATTGAAATTTGTATTTTCATAAATCTTAGGTTGGTGTTTTAATAACAAAATGAATGATTTGCTTTGTTTTGCCGGGAGCAGTTCCTGTAGAGAGGCGCTATTTTTTATCAAACCCAACTTTTTTCCAGTTGGATCATCAAGGCCAATAATGTTTATTCCCGCTATTTGTCTGTTTTCGTTTTGCAAAATTTCAAATCCAGCCTTTCTCGTGAATTCCAAAGCGTTTTCGATTCCGGCATAATACTCATGATTACCGGTGACCGCATATTTTCCATATATTGGTTTTATTTGAGCAAATTGCTTTGCTTCCGGCATTACATTATTTATTTCGCCATCCAACAGATCTCCTGTAGAAACCAGAATATCAGGTTTGGCCTCCTTTACGCGATCCAGAATGACTTTCAGACGTTTGTTCCTGATAATTAATCCGACATGAACATCGGATATTTGGACAATTCTGATTTTCCCGTCATTAGGTAACAACTTTTCAGTATGGACTTCCAATTTTTTGACCCTGATTCTCAGGGCGTCAAAGAATCCGTAAACGACAAAAAATAAGGAAAGAAACACAGCCAGACTAAAAATAATATTTCCCGGCAGAACGCTTTTCCCGCTTTGGCAAAAAAACGTAAATACATATCTTGCTGTGTCAAATGTAATATTTAGAAAGAAAAACAAAAAAACAAAAGCCATCCAAAGATAGCCCAAATAGGCAATCGACCGGGCCAATTTTTCCCAATGAAGTTTTTCGGCAAATCGTATTATTATTGGACCCAGAATGAGCAAGAAGATTAAAATTATTATTATAATTTCCGTTGTACCGGCAAAATGAAAAACGTTTTTTGCCATAAAAAAGGCATAAAAGTTAAGACCACCGTAAAGACATAAAAAAATCAAAAGTAAAACAATCATACTAAATCACCCAAAAGCTTAATCACGTAAAAACTTGACAAGAAATACCCCTTAAGATAAATATTGTGCCCCTTGCCGCAATGTCAATCAAGGGGAGGATGCCGATGTAGCTCAGCCGGTAGAGCAACTGATTCGTAATCAGTAGGTCACCAGTTCGATTCTGGTCATCGGCTCCAGTTATATAAATATTTATTTGCAGACATATTCTTTATTATTTCTTCGGGTCCAAATTCCCTCGCTTGCGATGAAGAAGAGAGTGATGGTCCATCATGATTCCCACTGCTTGCGGAGGGGAGATTCATTCTCTTCCAATATAAAAAATTCATAGCGAAGTTATCCTGTTTTTGTGTCATTATAATGCATCAGACGGGTAGGCGGTTGGATTACGTCGCCCCAGTGGCGAATCCTAAATTCCCGAAGGCGGCCTGTTAGAAAGATTCCGTATGCCATGGCAGTATGAAGAGCATTGATTTTTCCAAAAGAGTCTTCCACCTGCATTCTCAAGTTTTTTATTAGTTCGCGCATGTGAGCGGTTGGTACAAGATAATCCATCGCTGCAAGCAGTATTTTATAAAGCCTCATTTGATTCGCGAAAAAATCGGCTCTAGCCCTTAAATGAGGTTTGTCTGATTGACGCAGGTATTTCCAGCCCTCATATTCCGTTTCTATAAAGCGAAATACGGAAGGCCCCAGTTCATAGAAATCGCGCAAATATGCTTCTTCCTGAATAATTCTTGCTTCCTGAACTGTAAAATGGGGATGTTGAAACCACGGTTCATGGAAAGCGTGCATTTCTTCCCAGGGGATTCCCTGTATTAATCTTCCCTCCGTAAGCATCCTGTTCCAAAGAGGAGTCTGTGGAACAGGTGCGTAATGTGAGAACTGACTGAACGTGGGCCGGCAGGAGAGGTGTTCGTCAATATCTTCTCTGATGTTTTCCTTGGTGTGACTATCAAGAAGCAGGATGGAACTGAGGATTGTTTTAATACCATGGCGCCGGAGGTCATCAATAAGGGCTTTCATGTCAATTCCCTTATTCTTCGGATAATCGGAAAATCGACTTTCCCTGCCGATCCATATTGTCCCCGCGCCCATTTCAGCCAATTTTTCCGGACCGAAATCAATGATTTTGTCTGCTGACGCGAAAATAAGGAAATTACATATCATACCGCTTTCTATAATGCAGCGTCTTAATTCCTCCGCTCTGTTCAGATCAATGAGAAAGTTGTCGTCACCTATAAGAATAATCATTTTTAATCCAAATCTTTTTGACACGTGCGATATCTCATCGAACAGTTTTTTACCACTTTTGTAAAATTTGATATGCCTGCGTCCGAAAAAATGACTCGGACTGCAAAAATCACATCCATAGGAACATCCCACGCCGATCACTATATGGGGAATTTTGGGAATTCCGAAAAGAGGTACACCTAGCAATTCCAAGAAACATGTATTTACAGGCGGATTCTTGAATTCGAATTCCGCGGGAAGTCCGAGTAGTTCGCGCATGTAACTGATTCCGTCGCCTACGCATACATAATCAACATCGAGGATATTTTGCAGATCGGGAATCCCGGCGCAAAAACCACCGATGATAATCTTTGAACGCGGAGAAAATTTCCTGGTTTGATCAACCATCCACTTGACTTTTTGGAAATTCTGCACAATGGAGCTGATGCCCACATAGTCATAGCCCTTTTTAATTTCGCGGATAAAATTCTTTCTTTCGGGGAAATCAAGCACTGTACAGGGGATTCCGAGATTATTTGCGATGGCGTGAATGCCGTTGGAATCATATGAAGTGCGCATGGAATAAATTCCCTGATATTTTGAAAGTTGATTGTGGAAAAGTTCAAGGATGGATTCCTTGCGGGAATACATATCATTGACTGCGAAGGGTTTGAAAACTGAGGAAAGTAAAATTTGCGGCGGCATTAAATAATCTCCAGATTAAAGTTAAAGTGGAAGGGATTTTTATATAATTGTAAAATCTCTTCATACTACTATTTTATCAGACATAATTATTTCGGGAAAATCTTATTTTTAATATCCAGAAAATTTGGTGCAGATAAAATGTCGTCAAATATTTTATTCTAAGATTATTATGTTTAGCGGATAGATAAAAGATCGAATAAATAAAAAAGGGCAATTTAATAAAATAAGGGATTTTCTTTGAAACACTGTAAGTCAATTTTCCCCTTAAAATAATCGGCAAAGAAGGAAGAACTTTAAGAATGAAGTAATATTCACTTCGAAAATTCTTGGATGATAATGCACTTTCAAAGTAGCTGTGCGGACTTTTTCCACGATTAATTAAATCCATTGTTTCATCATTCAATATATTGTGTTCAAAGCCTTTTTTAATAATTTCAGTTCCCGGATGATACGACATGAAGTAAGGTTCGATAATATCAGGCATGTTTTCAAGAAAAAACAATCTTGCTTCTTCATAATGTTCTATTGTGTCTCCGGGCAATCCGACGATATAATCGGCGAAAGAAACAATATTATACTTCTTCAGAAGTTTAAGGGTTTTTACTATATTTGCATTTGTTTCGTTTCGTTTTAGATAAGTTTTGCGGTATTTTTCATTGATACTCTGAATTCCGAAATCCACCCATTTACAACCGGCATCTTTGAGCCAGATCGCTATTTCTTCGTCAAATAAATTTACATGTATATAGCACTTGAACGGAAGTCCGATTTCTTTCTTGTACGCCTCCAAAAATTCTTTCAGCCAATTTCTGTCAAAGATAAAAATGTCATCCCAAAATTCAATTAAGGTGATATTATATTTTTCTTTTGCCGCGGTTAATTCTTCCATTACATGTTTAACGCTTCTGCGTCTTATGTAATTTGATTTCTCATCGGGAATGTCTCTGAAGAAATGATTGAAACAATAGGAACAGTTGTAAGGACATCCTCTGGAAGTCATAGTAAGATAGTATGTTTTTAAAGGGAATATATCTGCCCATATTCCCTTGTCATAATGAGGCAGCGAATCGAGGTCTTGAATAAAGCCTGCCTGTTTGCCTTTGATAGTGGTGTTATTTTTGGATTTATACCATGTGTTTACTATCGGCTCTGAAGAATCACCTTTTTCAATGTGCTTAATAATTTCTGAAAATGCAATTTCACCTTCTCCGATGACTATATAATCTATAAATTCGTTGGCGATGACTATCTCGGGGACGGAAGAAACATGTATGCCTCCGAAAACGATTTTTGCTTTTGGGCAAATCTTTTTGCATGTTGCTGCGTAATTAAGCGCTAATTGATAATGAAATGTTACCACGGAGAACGCGATTAAATCAGGCTGATAGGCTTCGATCCGCCTGAATACATCTTTTTCATTGCTGAATAGTTTTGATAAACGCTTGAATTCTCTGGTCAGGCCGTCTCTGAAAAGAGTAGGTGTGTGAAATAATTTTACGGAATGCCCTTCTTTTTTGGCTATGGCCGATAAAATTGATATTGCCAGACTTTCATGAGCAATGTTGAAAAAAGCTATTTTCATATAATTTATCGACAGGCAACTTTATAGCAAGTATTTGAGTTTGATTTGATATTTTGAAAACAAATAAAACCTTCTTTTGTTCAGGCTTTATTATTAGTTGTAAGTAAAACCCCTGCTTTCACGGTTGCGAACTATAAGTGATACGATTTCTTGTGTCAAGAAATATATGGATGGAAACAGGTATTATCGAAATGATACCGGATTTTTATTTGGTAATTACGCAATCTTAGTATTCTGTTATATTTTTTAGGCATATTTTTGAGGAAGTATCTTTAATCTCTTCGGGTCCAATTCCCCGTCGCTTGCGATGAAGAAGAGAGTGATGG
>JBEKJX010000030.1:0-17300 GCA_050011015.1 Smithella sp. | reverse complement strand
AAGGTTTGGATATAGGCAAGCCGGATGTTATTGGCGCCGTTGCGAAAAAAACCGGTCTTGATGAAAAGGAGATACTCGGCGCCGTTCACGATGGCCGCTATGAGTCACGTTTGAATGAAGCAAGAAAAGAAGGAGAGTTGGCCGGCTTGACAGGTATCCCCCTGTTCATCATACAGAACAAATATCAAATCGTCGGCGCTCAACCGATAGAAATATTCCGCGATCTTCTAGATAAAATTAGATGAAAGGCTTCAAGCTTTCTTTTGTATCAAGATTATTTATCAATATTAAAGATATGAACTCTTATAGGATTGGATAAACTATACTTTCGCGATGAATTTTAAGCTTGACGATTTTAACGGCAAGAGTATATTTCTTCTAAACTTTAAATAAAATGTCACGATTGTATTCAACGGAGAATTTTATAATATTATTTTGTGCGTATAAATTAGAGCGAGGTAATCTATAAAAATGAAGCATAAATTTTTGTCTTTGTTTATAGCCATTCTGATTTCTTGCACACCGCAGTTTTCCAAAGGCAGTATTGAGGCCGTCTCTCCTGATGAAGCCGACCGCGTTTTAAAAGAGATCTTCTCCAAAAACATTGACATGTACCATAAATACCGGGGCATTGAATCTCTTCGGAACGAGGTCATCAGTGAATATGAACCGAGCACGAATAAGCTTCTGAATGTCTCTGATATTACCGTGAAGCGCACGGATTATTTTTATGAAAAGCCTGTTACCGAGGTCAAGACATTTAAAAAAGACGGCAAAGTAATGGAACCGTCAAAATGCACTTACATAAGAGTCATGCCCTCTTTTCCGGTATTCGATGAAAAGGGACGGGACAATTACGATATACGGATCACCGATAAGAAAATATTTAACGGCAGGGAATGTTACCGGGTCGAGGTAATTCCCAAAAAGGAAACAGCAAGGCACTTCAAAGGATTTCTCTATTACACCGTGAAAGATCTTGATCTCGTTTATTTTGAAGGCACGCTGGCGAAGCTTGATTTCCCCATGAAATCTTTCAAGATCGAATTTAACACGGCAATGTACAACGGCATACCGGTAGCATCCAACGGCAAAGCCGTTATCAGGGTTAAGATACCTATTATCTATCCGGATACCCTGATCATTTCCAATATAACGGTTTTGGAAAACAAACTGATTCCGTTATAGAAATACGCCGCCGAAGTCGGGAATCCGGCGCATAATGAGGGAGCAAATATATGGAATTTACTTTCGCCCACAACAATTTCAACGTGCTTAATCTGGAAAACAGCATAGCCTTTTACAAGAATGCCCTGCAATTGACGGAAGTCCGGCGGATCAAGGCGCCGGACGGAAGTTTTATTCTCGTCTTTCTTGGCGATGGCAAAATGCCGCATCAGCTGGAGCTGACCTGGCTTGCGGACAGGAAAGAGCCTTACAATCTGGGTGACAACGAATTTCATCTGGCTTTTAAGGTGGACGATTTTGCCGCCGCTCATGCCCTGCATGAAAAAATGGGTTGTATCTGTTTTGAAAATAAAGCCATGGGAATTTATTTTATCAATGACCCGGACGATTACTGGCTCGAAATCATCCCGCAAAAGAGATAGCCTTAGAAGCGGTTAACGCTTCCTTGATTTCCACTGAAAGGCACCTCGCCCGTCTGCGAAACTGTGTCGTAATTACGCTTCCTGTGATGGCTGCTTTTGTATCGCCCGCTGGCGGGGGCAGGGGAAGTTTAAACCTAATCGATTGCTCCGCTTTTTTTCAGAAGGTTTGCAACCGCTTCAGCCAGACGGCGATATCCCGCCGCGTTGGGATGAATTAAGTCCGATTTGAGGGAACTATCGGCCAATATGTCGGATAATGTTTTTTCTTCCAAAGGAACTTTAAGTTCTTTGGCGATGTCGCGATACATCGGTGCCGGCGAAACAGAAAGACCTAAAGAAGGCACCGCGATCAAGACAACCGCCACGCCTCTTTGCCTGGCCAGGCGGATCATTTCCCTGATGTTATCGGCGGCCTGCACACGGCTCAACTGCCGGAGAATATCGTTGCCGCCATGACACAGAATCAGCAAGGCCGGTTTTTTCGCATCCAGTACTTGCGGCAGACGGGATAAGCCTTCGGCAGTGACTTCTCCGGAAACGCCGGCATTAACCACCTTTCTGCCGATCATTTGTTCCAAAACCGCCGGATAACTCTCCCGCGGCTCGGCCCCGGTACCGAAAGTTATACTGTCGCCAAACGCCACAACAACATCACTTTCGGCAAGCGCGGGCAACCGGACAGACTTCTGACAGGCCGCAAGAGCAAAGACTGCCAAAATAGCCAGCAGCAGAAAATTTACTTTCTGAGATCTCATTATGTTCATATCATCACCTCCGGCAGCATTATAGATATATGATTGCTTTAGGCCATCATATTAAAAATGTTTATTAATGTTTGTCAAGAAAAAGCCTTCCCGCGAAATAAAGCGTGTTTTTCCTGTTTCGAAAATAATTCGATATGAAAATTGATTTTTACTTTCCTGTTTTACCTATTGTTTCTTCAAGGAAGCACCACTGGCATCAACGTGGCAAAAGAAGGTCATGTGGCGGGTGCGTTATCAGGCGTTATAGTCGAACTGACCAGACGCTGGCTGATCAACAGAAAACAGCAGACATATTCTTATTCTTGACAATTGCCGCTAAAGAACCCCGCAAATCTTCACCAAACCTGCACCGGCACAACATCCTGCGGATAAAAATTATTGACATATAAACGGCTTTCCCCCTATACTCCGATCGCTTAAAAAGCAGGTCTTTATCAATCCACAATAAAAGTGGCAGTACAATCGATATTATGAATTGGCCTTTAAAAGGCTAAAAATAAAAAGAGAGGTGTTCATAATGTTTAAGAAATTATTATTTTTGTTTTTTGCCATCCTTATTATTACATCCACGTGCTACGCGAAAGAAGTTATCTGCACAGACATGCCGGACAGCATCGCGGCCGGCAATGACGTTCTGGTATTGAACGGGGCCGGAATCAGAACGAAATTCTTTATCAAAGCCTACGCTGGCGGGCTTTACCTCAAGCAAAAAAGCGGCGATGCCAACGCGATTATAAACGCCGACGAGACCATGGCGGTCAAACTCCAAATCATATCCAAACTGATAACAAGCAAAAGGATGGAAGAAAACACCCGTGAGGGATTTAACAAGTCCACAAACGGCAATACAGCGCCGTATAAAGACAGGATAGACACATTCATTTCAACTTTTAAGGATAATATCAAACCAGGCGACGTATATGATATTATATATACTCCCGCAGAAGGAACAACGGTATACAAAAATAAAGAACTGAAGGCTACGGCAAAAGGCCTGGATTTCAAAAAGGTTCTTTTCGGAATATGGCTCGGCGACAAACCGGTTAATAAAGAGTTAAAAGCGGGAATGCTTGGCAAATAAGAACCAAAGAAACTTTTAAAGTTTTAAGTACAATGCCAGGGCGTAAAGATTCCGGATTACCTGAGTCTTTACGCCCTGATCATTTATCGAAACGGCGGCGGATTTTTAGCTGGATAATGTAAGTTGACATACCTGTCTTTTGCTCTTATAATTTTATGTTATTAAATTGTAGTTTAGAGTCAAGCGCAACCTGTAAATAAAATCTATCCGGACAGCCTATCCGTGCTGCCCAACAACTAGACAGGAGGAATCAACATGTCTGATCTGCACGCGTATTTAAGCCCATCGTGGCGTGATGAAGCGCTCAAAAGGCTTCAGTCGGAACTTACCCCGGAAAAAATGAATAAAGTCACTACATCGATGTCCAATATTTACAAAAACTGTCCCGGCGGAGTCGAAATGTTTCTATTTGTTGAATGCAAAGACGGGAAAGTAACCCGTGTTGAAACGGGAACCGGAGAGCCTCCCAAGGCTGAATTTTTAATCATTGGCAATTACGAAACTTTTGCCAGAATTTCCCGCGCGGAGCTGGGAGCGCAAAAGGCTCTGATGACCGGGAAACTTAAACTAAAAGGCAACCTGGCCAAAGCGCTCAAACTTGCAGCTGTGTCAGATCGGCTGAATAAAGTTCTGGCACAGATTCCAACTCAGTATTGAAGGGAGGTCAAATATGACCAGAATATTAGATCCGAAAGACAAGTATTATATAGATAATCCGGGACGCGTTAAGGCCATACAAGCCGAAATGCACAAACGGGGAATTGATGTATATCTGGGTTCACGCATTCGCACCATGAGTTTTGTGATGGATACATTCTGCCCTTGGCGAAGTTATATTATCATCCCGCCCGAAGGACAGCCAACTTATTTTACGTTTGTTGTCGACGCGATGCGTGTCGGTGACGAGACATGGCTGGATGGCGACCATGTTCGCGCCTACGGGCCTATGGGCGGCATGGATCAGGTCTCCGCAATAGCCGATTTCATAAAAGATGAAATCGGCATCAGGAAGGGACGCCTTGGTTATGAGGACGGAATTTCCTCCTACACAGCCGAAGGAAATCTTTCCCATTGGGAATACACGCATTTTAAAGAAGCCCTGCCGGATTTTGAATGGGTAAACTCGCATGACATTATTGATGCTCTTTCGATCATAAAAGACAAAGGCACCATTGAACGTTTCCGTACTGCATCGCTGATCGTTGATGAGGGACACAAGGCGGCGCGGGCGGCGCTGGAACATGGCGGCTTCAAAGGAATGACGGAAACCGTAATTGCCGGTATCGCCGCGCTGGCCATGCGCAAGGCAGGCAGCGTGTCCGAATGGAATTTTGCGGGATTAAACGAAATATCCAGCGGATATCGCACTGGTCTGGGCGCGTGTACACCTCCCACGACCAAGGAGATTAAAGCAGGCGAACCGCTGATGCTGGATTTTCACGCGATGTTTAAACTGGCGCTGGGTGACCATTCGCATAATTATCTGATCGGCCCCGCGACAAAACGTCAGCGCTGGCACGCGGATAATTTTGTCGCGATTGTTCAGAAAGTGATTGATAATTATCGTGCAGGCACCACTCCCGGAACGCTTGCCGCCATGATGATGGACTTCGCGGAGTCGCGCGGCTGCGGCGATTTTATCCAGCCCGCCTGTGAACACGGCATCGGTCTTTTCGGCGACGAATGGCGGATTGGCGCGATCGTTAATCCCGACCTTCCCTACTGGACTGATCAGGACCACGTTTATCAGGAAAATGAAATGGTCGTCTGTGCCATGCAGTATGCCGCGCCTGAAGAGAATATCGGATTCCGTTATGAAAATGATATTGTCATCATCAAAGGCGGTTGCGAGGTTTTGTCAAAATATCCGCTCGCTATTGAAGAAATTTCATAAATCCGTTTATTTCTCCCGGCGCAGAACATTGCGCCGGGGTGATTATGGCCCGGCATACACCGGCAAAATTGGACAGCACCAATGCTGTAAACAATTTCATAGACCAGGCAAATGCAGAAAGGAGGAAACATGAAAAAACCAACATTGATAAATTATATTGGATTATTTTTCTTGGCGGTTGTACTTCTTACGTCAGGCTGCGCAACGTGTAAATCAGCCTCGGCGATTGGCCCGCGTCCTTCAGCATGGGCTGTTCAAATGAAGAGCACTTGCGATGTCTCTAATTTTTACAAGATAAACAGTAATTTATACAGAAGCGCGCAACCGAGCGAAGATGGAATAGCGCAACTTGTTGACCCCAGGGTCGGAATTAAGATAAAGACGATCATTGACCTGAGAGAATTCCATGGAGATACCATCCCGGCTGCCGCGTCGAAATTGCGTATCGAGCGAGTGCCCATGAACGCGGGCGAGGAAGATCCAAAAGTGATCGACAAAGACGTGATCAAAGTTATGAAGATTCTCGCAAACCCCAAAAACGGGCCGTTTCTTATTCATTGTCAGCATGGCTCGGATCGCACAGGTTTAATGTGCGCCATGTACCGGATTATTTATCAAAAGTGGAGCAAAGACAAAGCGATTGATGAAATGGTCAACGGGGGATATGGTTTTCACTCCATGTGCTACAACAACATCATTGAATACATTAAAAAAGCAGATATTAACAAGCTGCGAAAACAAATTGCAATAAAATGATTGGATGTTTTGATAAAGGATTAGCTAACGTCAAGGGCGATATATAAATAATTATTTTGGAAAAATATTCCTTACTGCAAAATATAATTTTAGGGCTTTCCCTTGCCGCGCCGATTGGACCGGTCAATCTGGAGATAATCAAACGTGGATTGAACTCCGGTTTCAAGCAGGCGTTCCTCACCGGCGCAGGCGCGATGAGCGCCGATACGACGTATCTGACTCTCATCTTTTTTGGTCTTATCTCTTTTTTAAATATCGCCTTTATAAAAATTGTTCTTGGTACAGCGGGAAGCTTTATTTTGATTTATCTGGGTTTAGTAAGCGTGAAAGAGTTTTTTCACAGAGCCGTTGTGGAAAATCAATCGCGGCGGATGTATGGAAGCTCTTTTATTACCGGTTATGTTCTGGCTATTTCCAGCCCGATGACGATTATCTGATGGACCGGTGTTTTCGGGGCTCTGTTGGCGTCACAAACGAACGCGCAAACGAATTTATCCACTTTTTTATCATGTCTTTCCATTATGCTGGGATGTTTTATCTGGGTGTTTTCTCTTGCCATCTCTTTGCATTGGGGCAAAAAAATCATCCATGAAAAAATGGTGGGATTTATTTCCTTGATCGCCGGAATATTTCTGATTGTGTTTGGCTTTTACTTTTTATATCGTACAATCATATTGATAAAGTAATCTGCATCAAATATTTTAAAGAAAAGGATCAATATTGTTTCAATGGTTTGCCAATCACCGCCGTAAACAGCTCACGGAAGCCCCGTTTCCTTCCGCATGGGAAGACATCATCCGCCGTAATGTCGCCCATTACTGCATGCTCAACGATACCGAACGCAGTCAACTACGCGGACTGATCCAGGTGTTCATTGCCGAAAAATACTGGGAGGGCGCCGGAGGGCTTGCACTTACCGATGAAATACTCGTTACTATTTCGGCACAGGCCTGCCTGCTTCTTTTGGGGCTGCCTCACAACTATTATCAAAATGTCGAAACAATTATTGTTTATCCCTCCACAGTAATTCCGCCCGAGCGAAAACTCGGTTTTTTTGAAACTGCTCTTGCACCTGTGGAACAAAGCCATCCCATTATCGGGCAGGCCTTCCGGCAGGGACCGGTAATTATCATTTGGGATGCCGCGCTGCAAGGCGGCCGCCATCCTGAGTCAGGCCATAACGTTATCTATCACGAATTCGCCCATAAGCTGGATATGCTCGACGGTGCCGCTGACGGCACCCCCCCGCTTCATGACAGGGCGGAATACCGCGACTGGGTAAAGATATGCTCTCGGGAATATCTTCGTCTCAAGCATGACGCCGAACACGGCAAAAAATCATTTCTCAATGCCTACGGCGCTACTAACGAAGCTGAATTCTTCGCCGTGGCAACCGAACAATTTTTCGATCAACCCCGTTTGATGATCAAACACGCACCCGATCTTTACCGGGTGCTCAAGGAATATTACCGGCAGGACCCCGATGCGCGTCTGGGACAAAATAACTGCTCTACAGAAAAAAATGGGTGAAACATATTTTATATGTTTCACCCATAGCGGTTCAATATTTAATGATTTACAGCCTATTCATTCATCGCGTATTCGCCGTTTAAGGCATACACATATTTCTTCCAAACCATGTTGTACTGGGCATCATCTCCCTGCGCTCTGATCAGCATGATATTCTTGCAGTAGGCGCGTTGTTCATCCTTAGTGTTGGACATTCCATAGATTTGCAGGGCGAAGCGGGCAAAATCACGCACCATAAAATCAAATATCTGATTGACCACATCGGGGTCCACTTTGTCAATTTTGGCCTGTTCCAGAATGAGCTGGCCATAGACTACAATGGAGAACATTTCACCAACGGGCAGGGACCAAGACGGATCCATATCCTGCGCCTTGTCCGGCGCAGCTTTTTCCAGCAATTCCTTGAAAAGGTTAATCTGTTGAATGAAGATGGCCACATTCGGAAGTTGTTTGCTAGCTTCAAAGACCGGCTTGTAATCGTGGAACTGAACAGCACCAAGACCCTTGGTCGGTCCCTGATTGAACAGGAAAACATCATCCCTGAGGGAAAATTCCGGCTCGACCGGAGCGTATGGAACCGGGCTGAAAAAATAGTTTTTAATAAACTTGCGGATAAGCTGAACGTTTACATGAACAGTCCCTTCGAGTTTAGATGGTCCCCGGATATCGGTGGCGCCGAGAGAGAAATAGGTATCCTTTTCAAAACCTTTGGCGGCGATCACTTCCCATAGCAGATTAATTACTTCCTCTGCCTGCAGGGTTACCTTCATTTTACTTGTGGGATTGTAAAGAAGATATCGCCTGTCTTCATCATTGGCATTACGGAAATAGTCGGTGGCGCGGCGCTGATAGAGTTTCATCCCCACAATACGCAGCCAGGCATCCGTGAAATTTTTACGCACATGCGGCATGTCGGTTACCGGCATGCCGTAGAGCACCCGGTTTGCTGCATGAGTTATGGCTTCATAAAAACAGTGTTCCGCTACGCCAATGGACGCGGGGCCGATATTGAATTTACCAATATTCACGGTGTTGAGCGACGAATCCCAGGCGTGAGAACCGCGCGAAAGAATATCTTCCGCGGTAATGGGATAATTATGGAGCGCGAAGTTGGAAACGTATTCCTGATGGGAAATGACATTCTTTTTCAGTTCGTAAGCCTTATTGCGGTAATTGGTGACAAAGAAAACATAATCGTCGGTTCCGTCCTTGACCTTGCCCAGCGTGGAAACCATCTCTGCCTCATTGCCGTTGCCTATATAGTATTTTTCTCCATTGGCAACCCATGTGCCGTCTTTTTGCGGCGTCAGCGCTGTTTCAGTAGAGTAGATATCCGCGCCGTGCGTACGTTCGGAAAGACCAAAAGCGAATATCGCTCCTTTCTTGAGCAACTCCGCTGCCTTCTGCTTGGCCTTTTCATTGGGGCTCATCCAGATGGGACCCAGCCCCAGAATGCTGACCTGGAAGCAATACCAGTACCCCAAACCATAGAAAGCCAGAAGCTCACTGTATTCGCTGTTACGGGCAGTGTCCCAGCGGCAATCCGGATCGCCTCCTCCATATTGGCTGGGGGTAAGAAGCTTGGCAAAGATTTGTTCTTTACCAATGAAATCAATAAATTCGCGATACCATATCTTTTTATTAAAATCTTCAGTAAGTCTGGTCTTTCCAAACTTCTCGAAGAAAGCGATGGTCTTGTCCATAATATCCTTTGAACCTTTATCGGCCATGAGGCTCTGATATTTTTTGGGTTGTAACAGATAATTCATTTGATTCTCCTTTCATTTAAAAACAATTATGTTTTTTGTTTAATATCATCTTCAAAACAATATCCTGTAACATGTGCTAAATATTTACGCCTTTTTAAAGAAAAGAGCTACTATGAATATTAGCATACAGACCACATAAACGATAGCCGCTCCTCTCAATTTTTATCCAGCCGGCATGGCCGTGAAAACGCCGCGGGGGTCAACCTCGGTTCGTATGATCTTCAATGCATCCGGCGTGATCAACTTCGTCTGAGGAATCTCTCCTTCCGGTTTAAGAAGCTCGAAACCGGTGAGAGATTGAGCTATTTCAAAGGTGACGCCGGGAGTCAGGGATTTTACCCTCATGCGTTTGCTGACCGGTTCGAAGTCGTAGACGCCCCATGGGCTGATCACAGCGGCCGGTCCGTTGCCTATGAGACCGGCCTCCTTGCGTGAATTGCCGCCAGTCAGATATCCCACGGAGGTGATGAAATCAACCTTTTCCGGAAACTTATCAGGCGTCTGGAGTCCGACCAGCACCATTTTCTCGGTCAGGGAGGACAAATCGTTATTACCGCCGCTGCCTGTCATGCGAACCTTGGGCTTGTGAAAATCTTTTCCGATCATGTGGGTATTCACATTGCCGTACATATCCACCTGCGCGAAACCGAGAAATCCTATATCCACATATCCGTTATAACATTGCGCGAAAGAATAGGACATCTCCATTACTGTCGGGGATTTGCGCCAGGTGAAAGGACAACCTACCGACCAGGGCATGTCGCCTTCAATCGGATCCTGTCCGCCTGATTCGTAGACTATTGTAATATTTGGGGCATGAGTTTTCTTGGCCAGAATCCCGGCTACCATGGGAATACCTGTGCCTATATAAACAATCGAATTATCTTTAATCTGCTGCGCTATAATATAAGCCAATGTCTCTAACGGATTGGCCGGTGCATTTAAATCTCGCATGGCATCCTCCTGTCTTTAATAGTAACGGCCTGAATCATGTTTCAGGGTATATTCCTCGTAAGAAAAATCGATGTCCTCATTATCACCTTCGGCGGCCCTGGTTTGACGACGGGCCTCGGCAATCCACTTGGCGCCGCCCAACTTATCGACGAATTCAAACTGATCCCTGGTGCCCAGAATCCACTCATCAAGAAATGCTTTCATGTTTTCGTCGGAGACCCCGCCGAAACGGATGAGTTTTTCCCACCACTGACGGGACCAGTAGTAACATCCCGGCATATTCCCGGGCACCGCTCCAAAAGGCATTTCCACAACGGCATCGGCATAAAAGAACGGAATAATCTGCCCTTGCTTGTTATAGCGGATGTCGTTTTCGGGAACAATTTCTTCAGCCGTGATAATGAGTTTGCGCGTAGCGGCCGCCACGGCCAGATCATTGACGGCCGGGCCATAGATATAGGCATTGCCGTACTTGTCCGCCGCATGACAATGGACGATAGCCACATCGGGATACAAGGCGGGAATAAAAACCACAGGATCATGATAATTACTTAGGGGATTCTGCATGACCTTGAGGTAGGGATTGTAGCGGACAATATCACTACCGAGCATTTGCTTGCTGAAGACTCCCGGGGTGCCCAATTGAGCGGCTTTAAAGCCCAGAGCCACTCCTCCATGGCTCCATTCGGAAAGGATCTTAAGCCGTTCGGCTTTCAGCATGCGGTCATAGCTTTTGTCAATCCCGCGCATTTCCACGCCGACGTATGAGTTGTGGGAATAGTAAACGCAACCATACACTATCTGAAAACTCTGATTAGTGTTTGGCGCTCCGATCATTTGAAGATTTTTTTTGCCCTGACGAATAATCTCATGGAATGCCTGGTGTGGTGTTCGTACATATGAAAAACCGCCATCGGTCATTATGTCGCCATCCTGCACAAAAGTTGAGATCGCCTCTTTAAGCGACATTCGTTTATCTTTTTTGGCGTGATCCTTCTTCAGATGCGCCTTGCGGGCCGATTCAAAATCTACCAACCTGTCCAAAATGGACGTATCGCTCAACCTGAGGTTCGCGACCGCCTCCTGATTGTAGAGATACTTCGCCATATCAATACCTCCTTATGCATTTTCCTGCATAATAATATTGAAGTAATTTTACTCTGACAATCTGCAATGGTCAAGTATTATCGACAGCGTAATCGTATATTATTGAAATAACATACGATTATCAGTGACTGACGGTCATAAATTATGACAAATCTCTATTTTTTAACATTAAGCACTTAAGAAATTCTGCAAACCTTAACCAGTTCAGGATTACCCTGTAAAAATGAAATCGCATGCGACCATCTATGGCACCATGCCTTATTTTACATTATGATGTAATCGCTGGTTATAAGACGGGGGCCAACAGTTATATCCGCGAGCCTGTCGATTTCAAAGAGTTCGTTGAAGCAATCAAATTGCTTGGACTTTACTGGCTGATCTGGAATAAGCCGCCGTCCGTTCATTCCACGTGAAATTGGACATAAAACCATCTATTGTCGCCTGCAATGCGATTATTTACGGTTTGCCGCGATATTCACTATCTGATTGATAATAAATCTATATTAAATTATTTTCTGGAAAGGTATTCATGTATCGCGTTGGCTGCTTTGCGGCCGGCCCCCATCGCCAGAATAACCGTTGCCGAACCGGTGACAATATCTCCACCGGCATAGATACCTTCGCGGCTGGTCAGACCTGAAGCATCATGTGTTGAGATATAGCCCCATTTATTTGTATGCAGATTCGGCGTGGTCGCCGGAATAATCGGATTGGCCATGGTGCCTACCGCAACCACAACCGTATCCACATCCATTACGAATTCGGAACCTTTGATGGGCACAGGGCTTCTTCGTCCGGACTCGTCCGGTTTGCCCAGCTCCATCCTGATGCACTTCATACCGATTACCCCGCCGAGTGAGTTGCCAATGTATTCCAGAGGATTAGTCAGCATCAGAAATTCCACGCCCTCTTCCTGCGCGTGATGAACTTCCTCTTTACGGGCGGGCATTTCCACTTCGGTGCGGCGGTAAATAATCATCGCTCTTTCCGCGCCGAGCCGCAGGGCCGTGCGTACGGAATCCATCGCCACGTTACCGCCGCCAATAACAGCAACTTTCTTGCCGCGGACAATCGGAGTATCGTATTCCGGAAATAAATAAGCCTTCATCAGATTGGAACGCGTTAAATATTCATTGGCCGAATATATGCCGCTTAAGTTTTCACCGTGAATGTTCATGAAAACCGGAGCGCCCGCGCCCACACCGATGAAAACGGCGTTAAACCCTTCGGCAAAAAGTTCATCAATTGTTTTTGTGCGTCCGATAACAAAATTTGTTTCGATCTTTACACCAAGCTGACGGAGATATTCTACCTCCGCTTCGACAATCGCTTTGGGCAGCCGGAATTCCGGGATGCCGTAAACCAGCACGCCGCCGGCCTTATGCAAGGCTTCATAAATGGTAACGTCGTATCCCAGCTTGACCAGATCGCCCGCGATGGTGAGTCCCGCGGGACCAGCGCCGGCAACAGCAACTTTTTTACCGTTCAATTTTACCGCCGGAGGAATCGACACTTTGCCGCTGTTACGTTCGTAATCCGCCGCGAAACGCTCGAGACGGCCGATAGCGACCGGCTCGCCTTTTTTTCCTAAAACACATTCTTTCTCACACTGATCTTCCTGTGGGCAGACACGGCCGCAGACAGCCGGCAGGCCATTTGTTTCCTTTAATTTTAACGCCGCTTCAATAAAACGGCCTTCGGCAATTTCCCGGATAAATTCGGGAATCTTGACATCAACGGGACATCCTTTGACACAGCCCGGATTTTTGCACTGGATACAGCGTTTCGCCTCGATAATCGCCGTTTTTTCGGAATATCCGAAAGGAACTTCTTCAAAATTGCGAATCCTCTTCTTCGGATCCTGCTCCGGCATTTTCTGACGCGGTACTTTTTCTTTTTTTTCTTTCGTCTCTTTAGTTTCCATCACACCCACACTTATGCTTTTCATAAGCCTCCCGCTCCAGATCACAATACATTTTAAGGCGATCGGCTAATAATTTAAAATCAACTTCGTGGCCGTCGAATTCGGGACCGTCAACACAAGTGAATTTTGTTTTTCCCCCGACATTAACACGGCAAGCCCCGCACATTCCCGTTGCATCAACCATGATCGAATTCAGACTTACTATTGTCCTTATTCTATGCGGTTTGGTTATCTTGCAGACTGCTTCCATCATCGGCACCGGACCAATGGTAAACACGCGGTCAACTTTTTCACCTTTATCCAGCACTTCCTGGTCAAATACAGAGCTGACAAAGCCATGAATACCGTAGCTTCCGTCATCAGTAGTCACTATCAGACGATCGGAATTTTCTCTGATTTCTTTTTCCAGTATGAGCAAATCCTTTTTTCGCGATCCGATTATAGAGATCACCTCATTGCCCGCCTTTTTCAGAGCGACTATCAGCGGATAAACAACTCCAACTCCGACTCCGCCGCCTATGCAAACAACCCGCCCGTAATGTTCAATTTCCGTCGGCTTGCCCAATGGCCCCTGTACATCCTGAAGAAAATCCCCCTCTTTTAGTCCGGCCAATTGCGCCGTCGTTTTTCCCACAATCTGGAAAATGATGGTGATGGTTTCTTTTTGCGCGTCGGAATCAACGATGGTAAGCGGAATACGTTCGCCCTTTTCATTAATCTTCAGAATAATGAACTGTCCGGCCTTTCGCTTTTGCGCGATTACCGGAGCTTCCAACACCATTTTAACAATGTTCTCGGACAAACTTACGTTCTCAATGATTTTATTCAAACCTTTTCTCTCCTCTATTATAGATAAAACAAACAGATTCCTACGTATTACTGTATATTAATTTGAAAAAAATTCAGGGCAAAAGAAAAAGATATCCATTACTAAGAATTTTTAAATTGAATTCCTGTTTTTGATTATATATCTTTTGCTAAACTGTCAAGAGTGAAATTAATACTCTCTTGTAAGATTATCCAATTCCGCCAGCGAAAATACAGGGCCATCTGTGCAGACATATTTACTGCCCACATTGCAGCGTCCGCATTTGCCGATCCCGCACTTCATTCTCATTTCCAGAGAAGTAATAATATTTCTCTTGGAGAAACCCATATCAAAAAACACCGGCAGGGTAAAGCGGATCATAACGGGAGGGCCACAGATAACCGCCACAGCGTTTTCCTTGCCGGGCGCGACTTCTTTACATACCGCGGGGACAAAACCTTCCTTGCCCTTCCAGGTCGCGTCACCTTTGTCAACAGTAACATTAAGATTTAAATCGGTTCTTTTGCCCCACTCGATTAATTCATCTTTATAAAGCAGCAGGCCCGGAGTTCTCGCGCCGTAAATAATAGTGATGTTGCCGAAGCGTTCGCGGTTGTCGCCGTAAATCATGTAATTGATCAGAGAGCGCAACGTGGTAAATGCAAATCCGCCGCCGACAATGACAATATTTTTTCCTTCGAGATATTCCAGCGGCCAGGAATTGCCCAACGGTCCGCGAATACCCATCACGGCGCCTTCTTCCATTTCATGGAGAGACGAGGTAACCAGGCCCGGCACAATGGCTCCGGCTCTCTGAACCGTGAATTCCACATAGCCCGGCTGTGTCGGCGATGAAGCGATGCCGATAGGGGATTCGCCTTTACCGTAAATGGACAGCTCGCCGAACTGCCCCGGAAGGTATTTAAAATTGGCCTCATCTTCCTTGTTCAGGAATGTAAAACGGAATGTCTTGATATCGTGAGTATCCACTTCGTCGATGATCCTGGTTATCTTCACCGGCATGGGAATGTAAGGGTTCTTGTTTTTCATGAATATCCCAATCCTTTTTTGTTAATAAATACTGTAAAAAACATTCTTCCTTTCTTTGGACAAGGCTATAACCGTTTATACCATTTCGCCTGCACTGCTTGCTCAACAATCGAAAAAATATCAATGCTGACCGGGCAGTAGCGCGTGCAACGGCCGCAGCCGACACAGGAGATCACGCCATACTTTCGAATCGAAAAAGAATACTTATGACAAACTTTCTGTCTTAAACGCTGATACACATTCGTCCTGGGATTATGACCGCTTGCTTCCAGCGTAAAATCCGTGAACATGCAAGCGTCCCAGATTCTGCGGCGGGTCCCACTGCCAAACAGTGTCTCATCGCAAATATCAAAACAGTAACAGGTGGGACAAACAAAAGTACAAACACCACAACTCAGACAGGCATTGGAAACATTCTTCCAGAATTCCGTATTATCAAAAATTGATTCAAATTCACCTGCAATCGCTTCAGCCTCCACGCTGGCGAAGCGAGTCTTGTAATCGTGTCCCCTGGCGATATAGTCATCAAAATATTTTCTATCACCTGCCAAGGCCTCCGTCAGCGTTATTAATTCCGCCAGCAGTTTTTTCCCCTTGGTCGTAATACTTTTGAACAGGAGATCATTATCTTTTGTCACCATGAAGATATCGCTACCCTCGGGATCCGCGGCTCCAATGCCCAGGGTATGATAGAATTCCACGGGATTAGCAGTCTCGTTCAGATCAAAGGCAAAGCCAAAAATGGTGGTGGCTTCTCTTCTTTTTTGCCAGTAGGGATCAATGGCGCCTGTACCGCAAAAATGAATATCCATAATCTCAAAGCTTTTCACGTCACAGGGACGTACGCCAAAGAGAAAAACCGGTTTCAAGTTCAGCGGGGCGGGTACAGCTTCCAAAATGGACTTCCCTGTCTGATAATTAACAAAATCTTCTATTTGAGGAAAGAAAGCCGACTTCGGACTGATAATGGTATTGTGAAAATGTAAATCTACCTGTCTGGCATCGGAAATCTCTCGGAAATTGAATCCGGCTGCTTCTTTGACCGGAGCCAGCAGCGTCCCCTTCTCCATCAGCACGGCTGTCAACTCGGATATCTTATTGATTGATATTTTTTTTAACACAAACCGCTCCTTACTCCAGAATTTTGTCGGAATCTTCAACCCGGAAATTAACCAGCACGGGCTTATCATCGATACTCATACCCGCCTGCTGACCAAACATTTCTTCACACTCTTTGGCCACTTTCTTGTGAAACAGATACAATGGAATATCCACAGGGCAGGCACGTGAACATTCGCCGCAGTCGATGCACCGGCCGGCCAGATGATGAAAGCGTGTCAGGTGGTACATCAGATTGCTGTGGGATTGCGGTGATTTATCGCCCCACCTGGGCTTGCTCTGATCGATAAAGCAGGGATCGCAATAGCACATGGGGCAGGCCTTGCGGCAGGCGTAGCAACGGATACACCGGTCAAATTCCTTTTTCCAGAAAGCCCAGCGCGTTTCTTTATCCATCTTTTCATAATCGGCAAGAACATCATAGGGCGACAATGTCTTCTGGCCGTGCACCTCTTCGCCCAGCAGCACATCATACAGCACCGGATTATAAATGCCGCAGGTAGTTTTGCCGTCAATCACTTCCCCCGTTCTGGGATTTTTCATGCCGTAAACAGGAATCCCCAGAAGCACAACATCTTCACGTTTGACTTTTTCTTCCACAATAAGTTGAATCACAGCGCGGCAGTCTGCCGCTTTTACCGCGACAGCGATCTTTGTACCGCGGGGATACCGCACAAGATACCTGGCCAGATTGTGGACGCAATATTCGTTAAAGACTATATTCCCCACATCGGACAGATGTTTTGCAGCAAAGGGCATGGGATGGTTTTCATCATAACCTTTGCCATAGGCCAGCACGATTCCGACACGGCCTGATTCGAGAAGTTTTTTGGCTTCCGTTTTCAAATTTTCTTCAATATGCTTAAAGCGAGTGGTCATATCTTCTCCCGACACTATTTTGGAATCCTGAACTTATTCTGCGGTCCAAGGTTTT
>JBEKJX010000029.1:0-17549 GCA_050011015.1 Smithella sp. | reverse complement strand
ATCCGGTGGCTGCCGTTGAGTTTTTAAAAAAAGAGCATATTCAAGGTAATATGTACAATGAATATAACTTTGGCACCTACATTATTTTCAGCGCTTATCCCCAATATAGAGTATTTATTGACGGAAGAGCGGAAATGTACGGCACTGAACGGTTAAGAGACTATTACAGAATAAGAAGGCTCGAACCGGGATGGGAAAAGATACTGGAGAAGTATGATGTTAACTTTGCTATTATTAATCACTATTCGACTTTATCACAATTTCTTCTAAACAATGATAAATGGCGGCTTATTTATTCAGACCAAGTTGCGGATATATTTGTAAGAAGCATATCCGAAAATAAACTTCTGATTGATAACTTCTTTAAACAAAGCATCAGATATTTATAATTATCATCAATCTTTTATTCCAGATCCGGATCACGCATCAGCCTGTTGATATTGGCTGAGTGATACGTCAACCCCCGTGAAACGAACACCATCTGAAATTATACACCTGCAAATCATTTATAAGACGGTTTGCAGGTGTAGATCAGGTTATTCCCTTAGATCATCCATTTATCAATAAGCCGCATCCATCTCCTGAAGAGCAAGATCCTGGTAGGCATGGAAGAATTTGTGGCAGAAAGAATCCCAACGTCGGCAAATGTCGATCGTAACATCATCCATTTGAAACAGGTTCGAATGCGCAACAAGCACCTTTATTTCAGCCGCTAATTCATCGATCAATATTTGATCAAAACCTTTCAGAATATTAGCAGCAAATTCCTCCGGTTTGTACCACGCGGCAGCCTGCTGCAAGTCGCGATGAATCTGCGTTAAAAGAACATTGCGGGGTCCTTCCCACAGCTCATTGATAGCTGAATCCCGATACAGACGGGGTAAAGAAGAGAAATCCTCCATCACACCGTGACCTCCGAAAAGCGACATCGCTTCGCGGATAACATCGGTGCAGTCCCAGGACGCGGCAATTTTTTGCAGCATGATCAGTTCGCGAACATTGAAACGCTGCCTGCGCGCAGGCAACGGCTCGTCGCCTGACTGGCCTCCCTTCAGTCCTCCTTCGAGGTTCATGAAGTCGCGATAAAGTTTGAAGGCGCCAGCGGTCGTCCTGCGGGTGGTCTGCTTGATCTTTGCCAGTTGAACTGCCACAAGGGGAAATTGATTCAGCTTCAAGCCGAAGGCATCCCTGAAAGATGTATATTTTTCGGCTTCCCGGAAGGACCGTGTCATAAAGGCGGCAGCGGACAGTCCGACCGTCAGGCGGGAATAGGTCAGCACGATACCGACAACATTGGCAACGCCTTTCTCCAGAGGACCAACCGGATAGCCAACCGCGCCGGAGAAGGTGAGTTCGCCCGTGGTCAGCTCACTTGTGCCCATCTTCCATTTAATCCGGTCGATGGTGTAGCCGTTTCTGATTTCCTTTTCCTTATTGCCCGGTAGCCAGGATGGCACGACAAATAGAGCGACCTTCTCCGATTCCCTGGGCTTTGCCGTTACTACCGCATAGTCAGCATGTGTGGCGGAACAGAAGAACTTTGTCCCGTATAGTTTCCAGATGCCGTTTTCGTTGACAGCCTCCAGAACATTGGACGGCACATCCGATCCTCCTTGGATTTCAGACAGATACTGAGCGCCGATGGCAATGTCGTCGTCAATGCCATCCTTGCAGTGCCGAAGAATTTCTTTTGTCTCCGGGGTATCGGCATATTTCTCCAGCAGCATCACCAGACCTTCCGTGCACGTCATAGGACAGGCCACGCAGGCCTCTCCATTCTGGTAGATCAAAAACATCTTGATCAACTTCACCCATGGTGAAGTTTTATCCGCGAAAAACGCCTCTGAAAAAATTTCTCTTTCCATAAATTCCGTCTCTCGTGGACGACATATCCTGTCTATACGATTGTGGTGCCCGTCATAATGCAGCATGAAGGGACGAAGTTCCGGGCGGGCAATCCGGTCGGCCATATCACGCCAGCGGAAAGAAGCCTTTTGGGAAACAGCGCGCGCTTCGGCATCTACCTGCTGCCAGATATCGCCGGTAAAATGCCGCACCACTTTTTGAATAAACGGATCATCGCCATAATAATCGACACTCTGGCGCCACGCCAGAAATTCGTTGAAGTTATAAGGGTTATTTCTATCTGCAAAAGACATGTGAACCTCCTTAATTAATTTGTAAACGTAGTTCTTTTTTCAGCACTTTTCCCAGCGAATTTTTCGGAATCGCGGCAATGAACTGAACTTTTTTGACGCATTTATAGGACGCCAGATTCTTACGGCAGTGGGCAATGACCTCTTCCTCCGTCACGTTAGCATTTGCTTTCTTCACAATAAAAGCCACAGGGATCTCTCTCCATTTAGCATCTGCTTTTCCCACCACGGCTGCGTCGGCGATACAGGGATGATCCAGAAGGACCTGCTCCAGTTCAGCGGGATAGATATTTTCACTTCCACTGATAATCATGTCCTTCAAACGATCCACGACATAAATAAATCCATCTTCATCGATCTTTCCCATATCGCCGGAGCGGTAATAGCCTTTCCCGACCACCGTGGCTGTCGCTTCCGGATTGTTCCAGTATCCCTTGAAGACCTGGGGACCGAAACAGCAAATTTCACCGACCTTGCCAACAGGCAATTCCTGGTCACTGTCAGGGCGAAGAATTTTGATATAACCATGAAAGACGCTTTTGCCGACTGAATTCGATTTTTCCATTCCCATATCCGGCACCCAAAACGTCACAGCGCCCGAATATTCCGTGATACCGTAAACCTGCTCGATCTTGATTCCAATTTGATCATAGGTGGAAATCAGACTTTGAGGAACTGCGGATCCACCGCACACAACGTGCTTGAGCGCGGACAAATCCTTCTTGGCAATGTCCGGTGCCCACAGCATAAATTGCAACATCGCCGGAACAGACATCATGAAGTTTATTTTTTCATCAGCAATGATATCCCAAATCTTCACAGGATCGAAGGCGGGCATAAAAATAGTCGTGCATCCGCTATGGATGTTGCCGAAGATCGGCGCCAGACCACCAATGTGAAACAGCGGCGCTACAGAAAGAAAGCGGTACTTATGCGCCCAGTCTATCGTATGCGTCAGACCGATTGATGCCCAAAATAAATTATCGTGCGTCAGCATAACGCCTTTGGGTCTTCCTGTAGTGCCGGAAGTATACATGAGAACGGCCGGATCGGAACCATATCCCACATAGACCGGCTCGGCGGCGGAAGCATTGGCAAGGGCTTTTTCAAAATCGTTGGCCTTCTTTCCCGGTTCGACGCTCAGAAAACTTTTCACAGCCGTTTGTGGCCGCAACTCTTCCACAACAGGTGCAAATTCCTGATCAAAAAACAGGAGAGTTGTGCCGCTGTTATCGAGAATGTAAACTAATTCCGGAACCTGCAGCCGCCAGTTGAGCATGAGCGTGATAACGCCTATTTTGGCCGCGCCGAACAGGGCCGTCGTCGCGTGCTCATTATTTTTACACAAGATGGCAATTCTGTCGCCAGATTTCAGACCGTTTTTCTTCAAAAAATCTCCGAATCGGTTGGACCGTTCATTAACAGCCTTAAAGCTGAATCGATAGTCGACTCCGGAGAAAGCCTCCATGCCGGGGTTAAGGTAAGCGCGGTTTGCCAGCATTTTTCCAACATTGATCTCCATAATCCTGACCTCCCATCAAAAACATTGTTAATAATGTAACCAATGGTTACTATACAAACCATTGGTTACATAGTCAAGTTTTTTTCCGTCCCGGAATAATCTGTGATATAGAAGACATCTTATGAAGCAGAAAAATACATTTGCCCATCTCAAGAGCGAAGGGAAGCTTGCGCGTCAGACCGTTATTATCGAGGCCGCCGAGCGCGTGTTTGCCGTCAAGCCGTTTAACAAAGTCAGTATCCGGGACATTGCCAAAGAGGCGGGCATTTCGCATGCTTCCATTTACCGGTATTTTCCAGATCAGCAATCGCTGTTCATAGAGGCCTTTATCCGGGGAGCCGAGGAAATAAGCGAAACCCTGGAGCGTCTAATTGATAAAAGCAAAACACCAAATATAGGCAAGATCAGCGATGCCTTTATTTCATATCTGATTGATAATGATCAGTATTTCAGAATGATGACGCATTTTATGCTTGATGGTTCGCTTTCTGCGGAAAAAGTGGAAAGACTTAACGCGACAGAGCGTCATTTTTTCGATCAATTTGACAAACTGTTCCGAAAACTGCACAAACCGGAACCTGTGCGTTTGTTATCACATGCTTTGTTTGCCGCCTTAAACGGTGTAATGATCACCTTCAGAAATTACCCTGGCCGTGAGCCGGAAGCGGTTCGCCAGCATATGCTGCATGTAGCCCGGTCTATTGCCCATAGTTTCAGCGCTAATCAAAAAGTTGAAAACCCGTAATACGTTTCTATCAAATAAAATATTATTTGCCAAAAATCAGATACGCGTAAGTTCCGCCGAAAGAAATACCGGCAAGCGCTGCATAATTAATTTCCAGTTCTCTTTTCGTCCCGACAATAAAAGGAAGCGGCCTCAGCGGATTCATAAGCCCGGCCACGGGCGGAAGAATATTTTTTTCAACAGACAACGCCAAAGCGCAAGCCCTGATGCCGCCGCCGGAGAAGCTTTCTCCTGTTGCTCCTTTAAACGCAGTCATTAATGGTTTTTTCTCCAAGCCATCAAATATTTCGGCATAAGCCTGGGCTTCCACGGCATCAAGAATCTTTTCTCCGTTGGCCGCTGCAAAGATAGCCTGAATGTCGTTTGAAGCGCTGCCCGCGTTTTTCAGCGCGCGGTTAAATGTTCGTTTTATGCCATCTGTGTTCTCCGACCAGCCGGTTGGTGTTGCAGGTGATGAGCCCATGCCCGCGCCTTTAATTTCGCAATAAGGCCTGCGCCCTCTGGTTATTGCTGATTGCAGGCTCTCCAAGAAAATTATTCCACAGCCTTCTCCGGCTATCATCCCGTTTCGTTCTTTATCAAAGGGACGGCATGCCTCCTTCCCACCGTTTTGGGGAGAGAGGCTGCGAAATTTTGTCAGCGATTCATAATAAAATTTGGACAAAATATCCGCACCGCCTGCAAAAATAAAATCAGCGGTACCGCGCCTGATTTCCGCCGCCGCATAAGCAATCGCGTTTTCTGCGGAAACAGCAAAATGGGTTATTGTTGTGTTTATGCCGCGAAATCCCAGTTCAATGGACGTATGACCGGCGGCGGCGTTCATGACTGTGTTGGGCACCAGTATAGGATTGACAGAAGCAGGTCCATCCGTAAACAGTGTCCCTAAAAATTGGGCCGTTATATCCGTCGCGCCGAAAGCGGTGCCCAGCATAATGCCGACGCGATCGCGGTTTTCCTGTGTGATTTGAAAGCCTGCGTCTTCCATGGCCAGGCGTGCGGAAGCCGCCGCCATAAGGGATATTTTGTCCATCCGTCGTATGTTTTTCACGGAAATAAAATCACGCGGGTTGAAATGGGTAACTTCCGCGCCCAGATGCGAATCAAATGTATTGGTGTCGAAAGATTTTATTTCAGAAATGGCTGTTTCGCCTCCGAAAAGTCTCCGGAAAAACTCTTCTTTACCGGTTCCCAAAGGAGTTACCATGCCGATGCCGGTTACCACCACGCGCCTTGCACTGTCTGTCTGCATATTTTTATTCATGAAGAGCGCCTCTTTCAGAATACCTGCCGAAGATTACTGTTGTGTTGTTTCCTCCAAAGGCGAAGGAATTGGAAAGAACGGCGCGTAGATTGGCTTTTCTTGAACCGGTGGTGACATAATCCAGATCGCACAGAGGATCGCTATCCTGATAATTGATTGTCGGAGGTATAAAACCATGCCGTAACGCCAGCACCGAAACTATACCTTCCAAAGCGCCCGAAGCTCCCAACGTGTGCGCGTGCATGGATTTTGTTGAACTAACCGGAATAGAATACGCACGTCTGCCGAATACTTCCTTGATGGCCTTTGTTTCGATAACGTCATTGACGGGAGTCGCCGTGCCATGAGCGTTGATATAATCAATATCGTTAATGGAAAGGCCGCTGTCTTTAAGCGCCGCCTGCATAGAGCGCACAGCGCCTGAGGCCTGTTCATCGGGGGCGGTCATGTGGAAAGAATCGCAGGTAATACCATAGCCCAGAATTTCGCCATAAATTTTTGCACCTCTGCTTAGAGCCGTATCCATCTCCTCCAAAATCATTATCGCCGCTGCCTCGCCAAGAGAAAGTCCGGCGCGGTTTTGATCAAAAGGGCGGCAGACATTAGGATCAACGGATTTCAGAGCGTTGAAGGCGGCGTATGTGAGCCGGCACATGGGCTCTACACCTCCTGCAAGCATGATAGATGCCTGGCCATTGAGGATTAAATCCCGCGCATAGCCTATAGCGGTCGCGCCCGCTGAACAGGCTGTCATGAAAGTTGATTTAGGCCCGGCAAAACCGAAAGCGGAGGCAATACGGTCAGCAGAAGAGGCACAAAATAGAGATGAGAGGGTGGAAAACTTCGCGTTTCTGCCATTATTTTTTAAGAAATCTGCGTAGAAATCCTCCGCGTTTAAAAGTCCACCGGCGCCTCCGCCGATGGCTATGCCGGTTTCTTCTTTTAATGCTTCCGGTACGGGATAGAGCTCCGCATCGCGCAGAGCTTCCAGTGTTGCAGCAAAAGAAAGCGTGTCTGCCCGCGACATTCTTTTAGTGGAAAAATTCCGGGGGATATAATCGCGGGCGATAAAATTTTTAATCTGGCCGCCCGTCTGACTGCGAAATCCGGCTGCATCAAAGAGGTCAATCGCCCTTATGCCGCATAAGCCTTCCCGCAGAGAGAGAAAAAAATCGGGGACATTATTAGCAAGCGCGTTTAGTGTTCCCATGCCAGTGATAACAATCCGTTTTTTCAAATTAAAACCTTATCTTTAAGTTGCAATTATATTTGTTTTAACGAGTTGAAACTTAAATTGGCGCCGGTAAAAAGTCAAACAAATATTGCCGGCAGATTAAACCACACATGCTGTTGTTGATCAAAATTCCTTTGACATACGATTACAAATCCCCTATGACCTCTTTTTAAGGAAAGCAAGTTTTTATCAAACCCAAACCATGTCCTTTCGGGCAATATTTATCATAAGGCCTACCTTAACAGAAGGAAGGCAGGAGGATCTGATTGCGTAGGAAATTCATGTCTAAGGCTTTCATCCGCATTCCTGTCATTATAGCGATGTTGTTCCTGTGGAGCAGCGGCGCTTTTGCTCAGGATAATCTCAGATTTGTAGACCTCGGTGATTATACGCTGGAAAATGGCCAGGTCATAAGGGACTGTCGCCTGGCTTATCGCACCTTTGGCGTTTTAAATCCTGCCAAATCCAATGTCATACTGTTTCCCACCTGGCTTGCTGGAACAACTCAGGATTTGATCGATCTGGAATTAATCGGGCCGGGGAAAATGGCGGATAGCTCAAAATACTTTATTATAGCCGTCGATGCTTTCGGCAACGGCGTATCCTCATCACCTTCCAACAGCAAAAGTCAGCCGGATCAGTCCTTTCCGCGATTTTCCATTAAGGACATGGTGAATGCACAGCATCTCCTTCTCACCAGGTATTTGGGTGTGTCCCGCGTTTATGGCGTAATCGGCATTTCCATGGGTGCAATGATGGCTTATCAGTGGATGGTTTCCTATCCCGGATTCCTGAATAAAGCCGTTGCCGTTGTCGGAACGCCTCGACTCACTTCGTATGATCTGCTTCTGTGGCAGTCCGAACTAAGTGCAATCGATGCCGACAGGGGAAGACCGCATGGGGAAAATACAGCCATGAAAACAGTAGTAGCCATCCATAATCTACATCTGAGAACACCCCATTACATTGCGACACATACGACGCCGGAAGCTTTTCCGCAATTTCTTGCCGAAATGGAAAAAAGCTTTATGAAACGTAATGAATTCGATTGGGCATGGCAGCTGAGAGCCATCATGGATCATGATATCTACCGTTCATTCGGAGAAGCGATTGATCCTGCCGCAAAAACCATACGGGCAAAAGCTCTCATCATTTGGGCACAGCAGGATCTTACAGTCAATTCCGAACCGGCCCGGACGCTTGCGAGACTAATTAATGCCGATACTTTTGAGTTTTCCGGCGATTGCGGCCATTTATCCTTTTTGTGTGAGGGTGAGGCGCTGAAAGACAAGGTCAATCGCTTCATGCAATGAATATATTATCATAAAATTGTTGATGATATTACGTTTTTCATTGTTCATTGCGGGTTTAGGCAAGTGTTTGTGGTAATCTTAATATAGTTTGATACTTGTAAGATTGCTTCGCTCATTAAATTCGCATGCAAAGGCACTGCAACACAACCTCGAAGTCCGATATCCAGAATATATCGAACTGATTTCTCCCATTTTTTTATTGTAAAGGCTCAACGCTTTCATATTTTATTTAAACGGCTTTAATGTTTCATTCAAATAAATAGGAAAAACAAAGAATTCGTACCCTAAAGCACAGACGCCAATTTTACAAATAATCTATTATTTCAAATGTTTATAATATTTTTAATGTTTGCCGTAAATATGGCACGATAATTTCAATATATAAAGGCAAATAAACAAATTACCTTAAGGAGGTAACAGATCATGAAAAAGACATTAAGAACAATAGCAGTAGCGGCGGCGGTTATTCTTTTCACGGCAACTTTTGGTTTCGCCGAGTATGCAGCAACTGGAGCAGCTAATTTCCCGTTCTTTCAATTGGGCTGCTTGATTATCGGCGGTTTGATTTTGATGACTCTGAAAAAGAAATACGAAAAGATGTACGTAACAGAAATGGTTGGTGCCTTCGCTCTTTACACCATACTGATGGCTCTTTTCACCAACCCGGTTATTGAAGTAGTTAAGAACATTGTAACATAAGTAAACGGTTAACGAGATTTGTGGATTGAGTAAATAGTTTAATTAACCGCTGCAAATAAAAATCATGATCTGTTTATATAGCGGTTGCCCCCCTTGAGGCGAAGGCCCAAGGGGGGTTTTTTAATACCATTTTAATTGTAATTGCCGCATTAAATGCGGTAATTACCGGTAAGGTAAGAATTTAAGATATATTTATAAGTACGGAATATTCCGCTTTAAAGGAAAAAGAAGTTATGTTAATTTGATGCTCAAACCTTCTTTAGAAGGTATAAAAGAAGATGTCATTGCTATTATCTATTATGAATGAACTAATCATTACCCAAGCCGTAAAAGAAGAGCTGCCCATTATTCTTGACATACAGAGAAAAGCATTTTTTGAGGTGGCTAGATTCTTTAATGTAAAGACCCTGCCACCGATGGAACAAACACTGGAAAGTTTAACTGATGAATTTATTAATGGGATTGTTTTGAAAGCGTCTATCGCCAATACAATAATTGGATCGGTGCGTGCGTATAGGAAAAATGATACCTGCCACATTGGCAAATTAGTTGTTCTTCCAGAGTATCAAAATAAAGGTATTGGCAAAGCCTTAATGCATGAAATCGAAAAGCAGTACAAAAGCATTGTAAAAAGATATGAATTATTTACAGGCGCCCGTGATCCCAGAAACAGATACCTGTATGATCAATTGGGTTACATATCTTTTAAAATCGAAAAATTTAATGATGAAATTTCTTTTATATATATGGAGAAAAGTGCATAATGAAAACACCTTTTTTTCAAATAGACGCTTTTTCCAGCAAGATATTCGGCGGTAATCCTGCTGCCGTGTGCATCTTGGAATCATGGCTTGGCACGGACGTGCTTCAATTTATTGCGGCAGAGAACAATTTATCTGAAACAGCTTTTCTGGTGCCGAAATCAAGAGGACGATATGATTTGAGGTGGTTTACACCAACTGTCGAGGTTGATCTTTGCGGCCATGCCACTCTGGCCAGCGCGTTTGCAATATTTTCGTTTGTTGACAGCACGCTGACCGTTGTCGATTTTGAAACAGCCAGCGGTCTGTTGTCTGTTGTCAAATCAGGCGGATTGCTTTCCATGGATTTCCCCGCCAGAAGGCCGGAACCCGTGGAAAAGTCTCCTGTCATCGCTCAAGTCCTTGGAGCAGAGCCTTCCGAGATTCTGAAATCCAGAGACCTGCTCGTTGTTTTTGAGGATGAATATACAATAAGAAACATGAAGCCTGATTTTGAAAAATTAAAACAAATCAGGGGTGCTTTTGCAGTCATCGTGACCGCACAGGGCGAAAAATCCGATTTTGTCTCACGGTTCTTCGCGCCCAATGCCGGTATTCCTGAAGATCCCGTTACGGGTTCAGCCCATTGCACATTAATTCCATATTGGGCTGACCGCCTTAAGAAGAATCAATTGCATGCCTTTCAACTTTCCAAACGAGGCGGCGAATTGTTCTGCGAAAACGCGGGAGATCGTGTACGGATTTCGGGGCATGCTGTTCTGTATGCAAGCGGAGAGCTGTATTTATAATAAGGGGGTTGTTGCATATATTCCCCTTTAAAGAAAAAAGGAGTTATGTTAATTTCATACTCAAACCTTTGTCAGGACGTTTTCGACTCGATCACATAATCGGTTTTGAAAATCGATCGAATCAAAAAACCCGATCAAGCAGAGGCCAGCGGCGGGACACTTAACTCTGTGAGGTAAAGTTCGTGAATACTTTTAAAGACAAGAATACAATCGTTACAGGCGGGGCTTCCGGTATCGGACGTGCTCTTTGCATCAATCTGGCGAAAATGGGCGCCAGGGTAATAGTAGCTGATATCAATGAGCAGGGGGCACAGGAAGTCGTCCAGGCAATTGTCGCAAGCGGCGGACAGGCCAAGGCCTTTAAGGTTGATGTTTCGGTAAAGGATGAAATCCAGTTTCTCATTAACAAAGCCGGACGGTTGGATTATATGTTTAATAACGCAGGATTCGCCTTCACCGGGGAATTACGCGATACGACCGATGAACTCTTGCAGAAAATCATAAAAATCAATTTATGGGGTGTAATTTATGGCAGTACCGCAGCCTATGAGATCATGCGCAAACAGGGCTCCGGTCACATCATCAATACGGCATCCATGGCCGGTCTGGTTCCAATTCCGATGCAGGCCGGTTACGTTACGACCAAGCATGCTATTGTTGGTTTTACAAAGACCATGCGAGCCGAAGCCGAGGCATTTGGGATAAAGGTCAGTGTCATTTGCCCGAGTCTTATAGATACGCCCATTGTCCGGAACAGCCCTGTTTTAAACTGCACAATTGAAGAACTGGAACCTAAAATTCCTATTAAAAAATACCCGGTTGAAAAAATGGTTCAAGCCATCATTAAAGGTGTGCAACGTAATCAAGCTGTAATCATAGCGCCCTATTATGCGCGCCTGTTGTTGAAGTTCTATCAGCTATTTCCTGGTTTAATGGAAAAAACGCTGGGGCGAAAAGTAGTCCGTGATTTTCGCTCCATTCGCCATGAACCTTAGATGAATTTCAGGGACACAAAGGAGATCTCCACACCTGCTTATCCGGGCGTATCCCGAATTAAGGGCGCCGGAGGGGGACAAGGAAAATCAAGGAGACAAGAGCTACATTTAATTCATTATGAATTTTCTCGCACTGGATTTTGAAACAGCAAACTATTATCGTGACAGCGCTTGCGCCCTTGGCTTGGCGCGTGTTGAAAATAACGAGATTGTTGAACAGGCCTCATTTCTTATCCGGCCACCCTACAAATCTTTTGTATTCACTTATATCCATGGAATCACCTGGGAGGATGTCGAAGACAAACCAACTTTTAAGCAGCACTGGAAATCAATAAGGCCGTTTTTTGAAAATATCGATTTCGCTGTAGCGCATAACGCCAGCTTTGATCGTAATGTCCTGAACGCCTGCTGTGAAAGGCACAAGATTGTAGCGCCTGAAGTTGATTTCTGGTGTACAATGAAACTTTCACGAAAGGTATTCGGTCTTTACCCTACCAATTTGCCGGCAGTTTGCAGAAACTTTAATATTGATTTGCAACACCATGACGCTCTTTCCGACACTCTGGCTTGCGCAAAAATTATGATTAAAATTCTAAATAATACAACAACTTAAAAAAGTTGAGTTTTTCCTCAATTTTTTATTGACATGCAAGACCGGACTTGTTATGAAGTAAATCATTCAGCTTTTTTATGTTGTGGGGGGATACGCGAGGTAATTGTTAAAGTTATTCTTTCTCTTTTCGATGGAGGAGAAAGAATTGCTATCGTCTTTAGAAATTTACCGAAAAATTTCCTCATTTTCATAGTCTTTATACTTATGGTGCCGGAATTGCTCCGGAGGATATATCTATTGTTGAGAATTTTAAAAAGTTAATGGGGTAATGCCTGTGGCTGATCAAAACATGAGGGTTGTTATCACCGGTGTTGGGCTTACGGCTCCTAATGCTAATAATTTAAAAGATTTTCGCGATGCCCTTCTGACTCAGAAATCCGGAATTACTCAAATGGAAGTGCGTTATATGGGGCAAGTTGCAGTAGGGAACTGTCATTTTGATGAAAATCTCTATCAAAAGAAAAAAATGCGAAGACGCGGAACCCGGGCAGGCTCAATTTCAATTTATTGCGCCCATGAAGCATTGAAGGACAGCGGGTTATCCATTGATTCATTGGTTAAAGATAGAACCGGAATTTATCTGGGGATTACAGAGCATGGCAACGTTGAAACGGAGAACGAAATTTATGAACTTTATCAGAACAATCTTGATGCCGGTTTATGGTCTCATCATCATAATCCAAGAACAGTGTCCAATGCGCCTGCCGGTGAAGTCAGTTTAAATACGGGAATTACAGGTCCTGCCTATACTATCGGCGCCGCCTGTGCAGCCGGAAATATTGGAATTATCCATGGCCTGCAAATGTTGCAACTTCATGAAGTTGATTTGGCTTTGGCGGGAGGAGTTTCTGAAAGTACGGGAACTTTTGGGATATTTGCCGGTTTTAAGAGTCAGGGAGCTCTGGGTGCCCATGATGATCCCACTCGCGCCAGCAGGCCTTTGGAGATAGACCGTAACGGCATTGTTGTTTCTGAGGGAGGGGCCATTTTTGTTCTGGAAAGACTGGAAGACGCTTTAAAACGAGGGGCAAAAATTTATGGCGAAATAGCCGGTTATCATGTCAATTCCGATGCCGTTGATTTTGTCCTTCCCGACACACAAAGACAGATTGAATGCATGAATGCCGCCATGGCAAAGGCAAAAATTACGGCCAATGATGTTGATATAGTTAATCTTCACGCTACCGGAACAACAGCCGGAGATATTAATGAATGTGATGCGATTAAGGTTGTCTTTGGACAATCCGAAAATACGTATATTAATTGCACCAAAGGATTTATCGGCCATGCGATGGGTGCCGCCGGAGCATTGGAACTTGCGGGGAATCTGCCCAGCTTTACGGATAATAAAATTCATTCGTGTAAACATATTGAGAATGTTGATCCAAGGTGCAATGTGAAAAATTTAGTTAATGGCGAACCCGTCGAGAAGAACGTTAATTATATTTTGAGTAACTCTTTCGGGATGCTGGGAATTAATTCAGTATTAATAATAAAAAAATATATAGAATAAATTTTTCACAAGGAGGCGGCAAGTTGGATTATCAGACATTAAGAAAAAAAATTATTGATATCATCGCCGATATCGCGGTCGATGAAGATCTTTCGAACCTTGATGATAATATAAAACTGAGAGAGCAGCTTGATTTGGATTCCATGGATTTTCTGGATATTGTGATGGAGTTAAAGAAGCGATATAAAATTGAAGTACCCACGGAAGATTACATGAAGCTGGCAACACTGAAAAGTTGTATTGAGTATCTGGGTCCCAAGTTTTCATTAAGTTCATAATGACTACTTATGATACGGTAATAATAGGCGCGGGTATGTCGGGTCTGGCAGCCGGAATCAGACTGGCGATGTTTGATCAAAAAGTATGTATTCTGGAAAGGCATAAGGTGCCCGGAGGACTTAATTCCTACTATGAACGCCAGGGCAGAAAGCTGGATGTCGGCCTTCATGCCATGACCAATTTTGCCCGTCAGGGTGAAAGAGGAAGGCCATTAACAAAACTGCTTAAACAATTAAGAATACCTTATGAAAAATTAGAACTGTCGCAACAACATTTTTCACGAATTGCATTTCCTGAACAAAAACTTTATTTCTCCAATGATCCGTTATTACTTACAACGGAGATCGAAAGAATTTTTCCCCACCAGAAGGATAATTTTGCGAAACTTCTCGATGTTGTTAAAAACTTTGATGACGTTAATTTAAATAACAAACAGCAAAGCGCAAAAGAAAAAGTCAGAGAGATTATTTCCGATGAGCAATTACTGGAAATGATTTTCTGTCCGTTGCTGATTTACGGAAGCGCTTGGGAAAATGACATGGATTTTTCCCAGTTTGTCATTATGTTTAAAAGCATTTATCTGGAAGGGTTCAGCCGGCCAAAAAATGGCGTACGCTCCATTATCAATCTTCTTCTCGAAAAATTCAAACAGGTTGGCGGAGAACTGCGTCTGGGAACAGGTATTAAAAATATAGATGTTGCCAATGGTGTCGTCAGAGGTGTAACGTTGGATTCCGGGGAAAAAATCCAATCCAATAAAGTCATATCCTCTATGGGGCTGCCGGAAACCATGAGCATTGTTTCCGAGGGGCAGGAATCTCCGGCTATCGGCGCCATGAGTTTTACGGAGACCATTTTATTTTTTGATAAAAAGCCCTGTGATGAAGGCATCAAAGAGACAATTATATTCTACAATGACCATGATAAATATGACTACAAACGGCCGCAGAATTTCTGCGACTATCGAAGCGCCGTAATTTGTTTGCCCAATAATTTTGATGATGATGATTATGATGAAGGATTGATTCGCGTCACTTTTATTGCCAATTTTGAGAAATGGAATGAGTTGGATAAAAAAACATATCTTTTAAAGAAAAAAGAAGTATGCGATGAGGCGATGGCATTAATCGTAAAAGTGTTTCCGGAATTTCAGGCAAATCTGCTTTATCATGATGTTTTTACACCCACAACCATTACACGTTACACAGGTCATTTCAAAGGCGCTGTGTACGGAAGCACTCAAAAAGCCAGAGACGGCCGAACCGGTATTAAAAATCTTTTTATCTGCGGTACCGATCAGGGTTTTTTAGGAATAGTCGGCGCGATGCTAAGCGGCATTTCGATGGCTAATCTTCACGGCCTGATGAATGGAGAAAAAGCATGAAATTTAAGAATGTCGTTATTTCTTCTTCTGCCTACCATCTTCCTGAACAAATAATGACCTCTGAGGAAATTGAAGAGAGGCTTGCGCCAGTTTATCAGCGTCTCAAACTGCCCGGCGGCCGGATAGAATTAATGACCGGAATCAAGGAAAGGCGTTTCTGGCCTCCGGGAACAATGCCCAGTGATTTATCCACTCAAGCGGCCAGAAATTTATTTAAAAAAAATATTGTCAAGCCGGAGAGTATTGATCTTTTAATCCACGCTTCAGTCTGTCGTGATTTTTTAGAACCATCAACATCCTCAATTGTTCATCATAATTTAGGACTTCGGGCTCAAACGATGTTTTTTGATCTGTCTAATGCATGTTTAGGGTTAATGAGTTCATTTGTGGTTGCCGCCAATATGATCGAAAATGGATCCATTAAACACGCGTTAATCGTTTCCGGTGAAAATGGTGGGCCGTTGCTGTTTCAAACGATCGATCATTTATTAAAAGAAAAAGATCTCACCCGGAAGAGCATAAAAAAATATATCGCGAATTTAACCATAGGAGCTGCCGCTGTCGCCTATACCGTTTCGCATAAGGACTATGTCCATGACGGCCATTTGCTTCTGGGGGGAATATCTCTTGCAGATTCTTCGGCCAATGTTCTTTGTCACGGCGGAGGCGATACGGTATCGCTGATGATGGAAACGGATTCCGAAGAGCTGATGAAATCAGGCATTATTCTAGCCCAAAAAACATGGGAAGAAACCAAACGTGAACTTGAGTGGACCAATGAAGATGTTGATTGCTTTGTCGGACATCAGGTTGGCGTGGCGCACGATACTCTTTTGAAGCAGACATTAAAATTGGAGAAATGTCCCACCTTCACTACTTATCAGTATTTGGGGAACACCGGAGCATCGGCGCTGCCGGTCACACTTAATATTTTTGATGAACAAAAAAACATTGCCAGAGGAAGCAACGTCGGCTTGCTGGGCATCGGATCAGGCCTTAATTCAATTATGTTGGGGGTAAAGTGGTAAGAACGGATTGGTTAAATAAAATATATCCCTCAAGAAGCAAAGAATGATTTTGGTTATGAACCGAAGATATCTATAAAGCAGGTGAGCAGACGTTTGATCTGACAGCGGGGTAGCTAAATGCTTTTAAATAAAAATGATAAAATCACACAAAATTACGATGTCATTATAGTGGGGGGCGGATTAGGTGGAATGACCGCCGCCAATAAGCTGGCAAAAAACGGCAGAAAGGTTCTTTTACTTGAGGCCCATGACAAGCTGGGAGGATTTGCGACATGGTTTCATCGCAAAGGGAAACACATCTTTGATGTTTCACTCCACGGATTTCCGGTCGGAATGATAAAAACCTGCAGGAAGTATTGGAGTAAAAAAATAGCCGATAAAATAATTCAACTTAAAAGAGTTCGTTTTGTCAATCCTCTGTATCAGTTGGAAACTGATTTTACAGTAGAGGATTTTACCAGCAAACTCATCAATAATTTTAAGGTCTCCCCGGAACAAGTTAATAACTTTTTCCAGGTTATCATGAACATGAATTATTATGATAACAGGGAAATGACAAACGGTCAACTGCTGGAGAGTTTTTTCCCGGGCAGAAAAGACATCCATCGTTTCCTGATTGAGCCCATTGTTTACGCCAACGGTTCAACACTGGAAGACCCGGCAATTACCTATGGAATAGTCTTCTCCAATTTTATGAGTAAAGGCGTTTATACTTTTGAAGGCGGAACTGATCTGGTGATTGAAATGATGCAGGAAGAACTCTTAAACAATAATGTTGATATCCGCCTGCGTTCGAAAGTAGAAAATATTTCGATAAAAGATAATATCTGTCAGGGTGTGTCGGTTGGTGGAGATTTCATTGGTTCCAGAGCCGTTCTTTCCAACGGGAATCTTATTGGCACGATTTTCAACCTTGCGGGCGCGGATAAATTTTCTCCTCAATTCATTGAGAAAGTCAAAAAAGTCAGACTCAATACCAGTTCCTGTCAGGTTTATATGGGAATTAAGGAAGGGGAGACTATAGATGATATCGGCGATCTTATATTCTTTTCTGAAGCAAAAGAATTCGCAACGGAAGAACTCCTGTCGATGGACACGACAAGCCGGACATTTTCTCTTTACTATCCAAGGCTCAGACCTCAGTTGGAAAATGCCGGATACTCGATAGTTTCTTCCACTAACGCGCGATATGAAGATTGGGTAAATTTAAGCAAGGAAGAGTATAAATTAAAGAAGGAAGAACTTATCAAGGCAA
>JBEKJX010000028.1:0-17551 GCA_050011015.1 Smithella sp. | reverse complement strand
ATTTAGCATCAAGACTTGCCCAAAAGCCGTCCGACCATCTAATTGTCTACGCGCAGTGGTAAAGGGGAAACGTAATGGATAAAAAAGAAAGTGTTGAAGGCATCAACATGAAAATTGCCGCCGGTTTTGAAAATATTGAAAAAAAATTGGCGGAGGCCAAAAATATTGCCGAACTTTTTGAAATTCTTTTCACGGGAATAGAAAAAGAATTTCAGGTTCCTTTTGTCTGGCTTACCCTGACAAATACCGTCATTGCCGCGCCTGTCATAGAGGCGATAAAATCTTCCGATATTTTAAAAGACAGGCTTAATGTAATTAAGCCGGAGTTATTTAACGAAATTATTCCTAACGGTTTGAAACCGGTTTTAGTTAATAAGAATTTAAATAAATATTACAAATTATTTCCTGCAAACAGAAAATATTTTGTTAAATCACTGGCCCTGGTTCCTTTTAAAATGAATAACGAAATCGTGGGAAGCTGGAATAATGGCGATGCCCGTCTTAATCGTTACACGCCGGATATGCAAACCAATTTTTTACAAAAATTGGCCCAGTCAGTATCAGTCCGTTTAAATGAACTCGTTTAATCAAAAATTTCTATCGGACTTACATTCTCTATTATAAGAAGAACCCCGTAGGAGAGTACGGGGTTCTGAAGGTTGTAGCTCGGAGAGGGGAAAAAGGGGTTAAAGGGATTTAATTTATTAAATTTTTGAGAGCATCAACCACAGGTGTTGTAAAAATAGAAACAAGAACAGTATAAAGTGCAAATGATCCTATAGCTTCGCTCATATATAGCTTACTATATTTTCTTTTAAGAGAAATAATAATCAACCCGCCAATAATTAAACAACCAAGGTGAAAGAAAGGAAAATTATCATTCCCGGTAACGCTGAATTGAGCATAACTGAAAGAAGCCGTTACCAAAATTACGAAAGCCGTTAAAAGTGTTGTTTGCATTATTTTTTTCATAGCTTTTGTCTCTCCTTTACATGCATCTTAAATCTTTTATGTTTTTTATTATGAAATAAGTGTGCCAAATTGTTCTGATAAATTATTAAATTTATAAGTATTTGAAATTAAATAATAAAATAAATCAACATTCTTTCTGTAAGATTATAAATATGTTCATTTAATTCTTTCATATTGAAAGAAACGTTAAATTTTTTTAAAAAAGCTAATAAAATATTTAAAGGAGATGTGTTTTCAAGCATAAACAATTAACTTTCCGGCAATCAAAAACAAATTGCACAGGTACATATTCTTCTTGACAAATATCAAATACTCTATATTTTGAATTTCCGTTCAAAAAATTAAATTATAATTCAAAAATACGATGGTCTAATTAATGGAAAGATCAGCACGAAAAGAACGCGAGTTTAACATGCGCCGGACGGAAATTCTGGAAAAGGCGGAAAAAGTATTCGCCACTAAAGGTTTTCATAATGTCACTATGGCGGAAATTGCCAGTGCTTCGGGTTTTTCCATCGGTTCACTTTATCAGTTTTTTGAAGGCAAAGAGAATCTGTACACAACAATGATCAGTGAAAAACTCGATTTGATGTACACTGACGTCAGAAGAGAAACGAATGCCGCTGAAGGCATAATGAATAAGATCGAAACGTTGATTAATGCGCATTTGCAATTTATTGAAAATAACACGGATTTTTGCCGGTTATTTATAAAAGGGGAAAACGCTGCATTGTCGGAAGCTATGACATCACTGCGTGAGAAAATTATTGACGATTATTTTAAACATATAGTCTTCATTGAAAATTTATTAAAAGATGGTATAAAAAGTGGTTTATTATGCGCACTGCCGCCGCATGATATGGCCCAATCATTATTTCACCTGATTAGAGCATCGTCAATGGAATGGATGTTAAAGCCAACAAAAGAATCTCCCACTTCCAAGAAGGGGTTTATTATAAATATCTTTTTAAATGGAGCGAAAAAATATGACTAGCAGACATTGGCGTATGATTATTTTCGTTTGTGTTGTTTTCACTTTTGTTTTTTGTTCACCGCTGGTTTATGCCGAAGAGCCTTTAACCCTGGAGGCCAGTATTGATATCGCTTTGAAAAACAGCATAGTTATAAACATTGCCAAAGAAGGCTCAAGGGGCGCTGCTGCACAAAAAAAGGAGGCGTTTACCGGATTTTTGCCTCAGTTCAGCACCTCATACAGCTATAATCGATTGAATGAGGAGCCAATTCTTAAATTACCGAATGGATTTCCACCAATAATAATGACTCCCATGGAAATGGCCACAGGCACACAAAATAACTACAACTGGGTAATCGAGGCAAAGCAGCCGGTATTTGCAGGTGGCGGAATTTTAGCTAATTATCAGGCAAGCAAAATTGGCGAAGATGCCGCTAATTTAGAGGAAGCGGCTAAATATCAGGATGTGGTGCAGGATGTAAAAATTGCTTATTTCAATATTCTACGGGCGCAGAGGATTCAGGATGCGGCGCGGCAGTCGGTAGAAATGCTCACCGCGCATCGTGATGTTGCTCAGGATTATTTCAAAGTGGGCATGATTCCCAAAAATGATTTGCTCCATGCCGAAGTCGAGCTGGCTAATGGAAAGCAAGCTCTGATCAGGGCACAAAACGCAGTGGAACTGGCCAAGTCCAGTTTTAATACGGTTTTGAAACGCAAGATATTCACCCCGGTGGAAGTAGTGGATATTTTAAATTATCAACCCCTGAAACAATCGTTTGAAGAATGTTTGAATATCGCCCGGCAAACAAGACCGGAGCTCAAAATATCATCACTCCGCGCCCAGCAGGCAGGGAAAGTAGTGCAGGTGGCGCAAAGTAATTATTTCCCCTCCTTAGACGTGGTCGGCAATTACGCCAGATATGGCGATACTCCATCTGTTTCCGGCAGTGATTATCAAAACGCGGAAACCTGGTATGTAATGGCTGTGGCCAGTTGGAATTTCTGGGAATGGGGCAAGACCAAATACAGAGTCGACGCCAGTAAAGCCAAAGAGAATCAGGCGCTGGAATCGACCAAAGAATTGAATGACCAGATTACTCTGGAAATAAAAAATGCTTACCTGATATTACAGGAAACGGAAAGTCAAATCATTGTCTGGCAGAAAGTGATTGAACAGGCCGAAGAGAATTTCCGCATTTCCGAGGAAAGATATAAGGAAAGAGTCGCCACTTCAACGGAGGTTCTCGATGCCCAGACTTTATTGACAAAAGCAAAATCGGAATATGCCAATGCTTTGGGTGATTACAATGTGAATTATGCCAGACTGCAAAGGGCTATGGGAACTATCTGGCCATAGTTTTGCTGCCGGTGGATTATATTAGACGGCTTGATTGAAAATCGAAGTATATATCTGATATCCCGTAATCGGTGATACGCTTGACACCAAAACGCAGGTGCGAGCATTGATATTTATATTAATAAAATAACAGAGGTGTCGAATGAAAAAAAATAACAGAGCCTGCCTGACGGCTGCTGCAATTATTCTTGCTGTGAGCATGATCCTAAACGGTTGCGGACAGAAGAAAGGAACTTCAAACATTACTCCGGAAGTCTCCGTTGTGACAATACAATCGAAGCCGTTGGTTATGACAACCGAATTGGCGGGTCGAACGTCCGCCAATTTAGTGGCTGACGTGCGTCCTCAAGTTGGCGGTATCATCCAGAAGCGTTTTTTTGTGGAAGGATCCGATGTCAGGGCAGGCCAGGTTCTCTTTCAAATTGATCCTGCCCTTTATAAGGCGGCGCTCGATAATGCCAATGCCACGCTTGCCAGATCTGAAGCCAATTTGTCGGCAATCCGGATGAAGGCTGAACGCTTGAAGGAATTGCTGGCCGATAAAGCAGTCAGTAAACAAGACTACGATGATGCGGCGGCCGCGCTGAAACAGATTCAGGCGGACATAGAGTTTGGAAAGGCCTCGGTGGAGACTGCCCGCATTAATCTGAGATACACATCCATTACCGCGCCCATCTCAGGCCGAATCGGAAAATCCAACGTAACAGAAGGCACTTTGGTGGCGGCGCAGCAACCAACGGTTTTGGCGACTATTCAAAGATTGGATCCCATGTATGTGGATGTTCCCCAATCCACGTCGGAAGTGCTGCGATTGCGGCGCGGCTTGAAAGAAGGTCATTTGGATCAGAATGGAGCAGATCAGAAGAAGGTTCAACTCATTATGGAAGACGGCTCAAAGTATCCATTGATAGGAACTCTTCAATTCCGGGATGTCACGGTCGATCCGACGACAGGGTCGGTTAGTCTGCGGATGATCTTTCCTAATCCTAACAGCGTTTTATTGCCGGGCATGTTCGTTCGGGCAGTGGTGCAGGAAGGTATTAATAAACAGGCTATTCTAATACCGCAGCAGGCCGTGTCACGCGATCCCAAAGGAAACCCGTTCACATTGATCGTGGACGCCGGAAACAAAGTCCAATTGCGCATGCTTGAGCTTGATCGGGCCATTGGCGATCAGTGGCTTGTTTCATCCGGTATTGCGCCCGGGGAACGGGTGATTATCGAGGGAATGCAAAAAGTAAAACCCGATGTTTCCGTTAAAGCTGTTCCTTTTGAAACCGCAAACGGCGATGGGAAAAACAGCAAAGAACGTAAGAACGCGTTACCGCAACCCGCAAAATAAAATCAACGGAGACTCACAATGCTATCAAAATTCTTTCTGGAACGTCCGGTCTTCGCCTGGGTCATCGCTATGATTATTATGGTGTTGGGCGGCCTGGCGATTCACAACCTGCCCATCACACAGTATCCTCCCATCGCTCCGCCTTCTATCAGGATTGGATGCCTTTATCCCGGAGCCTCGGCAGAGACGGTGGAAAACAGTATTACGCAGATCATCGAGCAGCAAATGACCGGGCTGGATAAAATGCTGTATATGTCCTCAAGCAGTGATTCGTCCGGTATTTCTCAAATCACATTGACCTTCGCTCCGGGAACGGATCCGGATCTTGCCTGGGCCAAGGTACAGAACAAACTCCAACTGGCAATGGCGAGACTGCCACTAACGGTTCAGCAACGGGGCGTCTCCGTTCGTAAATCCACCGCGAATTACCTGATGATTTTGGGTCTGGTTTCCGAAGACGGCAGCATGACTGATATTGATTTGAGAGACTATACTCTTACAGTCGTTCAGCAGGTGCTGGCGCGCGTGCCGGGCGTTGGAGAGGTGGAAGGATTCGGCGGAGAATACGCGATGCGGGTCTGGTTCAATCCTGACAAACTGACAAATTACGGTTTGACGGTGGATGATGTGATCGCGGCGCTTCAAAATTACAACGTGGAGATTTCCGGCGGCCAGTTCGGCGGCGCACCTGCGGTGGCTGGTCAGCGCCTTAATGCCAACATCATTGTTCATAGTCTGCTCAAGACTCCCGAAGAATTTGCCAATGTCCCCATTCGCATCAATCCGGACGGCTCTGTCGTAAAAATCAAGGACATAGGGCGAACGGAACTGGGGACGGATCTTGCCGATACCTTTGCTTATTATAACGGCATGCCATCGTCCGGGCTGGCTATCCGGCAGGAGCCCGACGCCAATGCGCTGGATACGGCCAACGCTATCCGGGCCAAGATGAAAGAATTAAGCCGGTACTTTCCCCACGGCGTGAAGGCCATTTATCCCTATGATACAACCCCCTTTACCAGAGTGGCGATTGAGGAAGTGTTCAAAACCCTTTTCGAGGCCATCCTGCTGGTCTTCCTTGTTATGTATCTTTTCATGGGCAACATACGGGCCACATTGATTCCGACCATTGCCGTGCCGGTGGTGCTTCTCGGTACCTTCGCGGTGCTGGGGATTTTCGGGTTTTCCATCAACATGCTGACCATGTTCGCCATGGTGCTCGCCATCGGACTTCTGGTAGACGACGCCATCGTGGTGGTGGAAAACGTCGAACGCATTATGAGTGAGGAAGGAATTTCACCGAAAGAGGCCACCGCCAAGTCCATGGAACAGATTACTCCCGCGCTGATCGGCATCGGATTGGTGCTGTCGGCGGTTTTCGGCCCCATGGCGTTTTTCTCCGGTTCCACGGGAGTCATCTACCGCCAGTTTTCCATAACAGTCATCTCCGCCATGCTTCTTTCTCTGCTTGTGGCCTTAATCCTGACACCGGTCCTGTGCGCCTCGCTGCTCAAGCCGGTGCCTAAGGGGCATCAACCGGCGGAAGGCGGCATATCTTTACTGCGTCCTTTTTTCAGGTGGTTTGATCGCGCCTTTTTTCGATCCAGGGATTTGTACCTGAGATTGGTTGGTAGCTCTTTAAACAAGATTGCTCGCTATATGATTTTTTATCTGCTTATCGTGGCGGTGATGGTATTGCTGCTTCTGCATTTGCCTAAGAGTTATCTTCCTGATGAAGATCAGGGGATAATGTATGTCCAGGCCTTGCTTCCTTCGGGTTCCACGCTGGAACAGACCAGGGATGTAATGAAGATTGTCAACGATCATTTCCTGGTGAAAGAAAAGGATGCGGTAGAAGGCATTTTTACAATGAGCGGCCAGAACCAATCCGGCCGGGGACAAAACATCGGCATGGCCTTTATCAAGCTCAAGGATTGGAAACTGCGTAATAAGCCGGAGCTTAGGGCTAGCGTCATAGCCGACAGGGCCATGCGGGCGTTTTCGCAGATCCGCAACGCCAAGGTATACGCCTTCACACCGCCGGCGGTTATCGAACTGGGCAATGCCAAGGGTTTTGATTTCCAGTTGCAGGATCGCGGGGGGCTGGGTCACGAAGGACTAATGGCGGCCCGCAACCAACTTCTCGGCATGGCGGCCAAGGATCCGAGATTGACCCGGGTACGGCCCAACGGGCTGGAGGATTGTCCGGAATACCGGATTGATATAGATTGGGAAAAGGCCGGCGCCCTGGGTATTCCTATCAGCGCCATTCACGACTCCATTTCGATAGCGTTTGGCAGCGCCTATGTCAACGACTTTATTAAAGGCGGACGGGTCAAACATGTGGACATCCAGGCCGATGCCCCCTACCGCATGCTGCCCGGTGATCTGGAAAAAACTTATGTGCGCAACAACGCGGGCAAGATGGTCCCCTATTCCGCTTTTGCAACAGGACACTGGTCCTCCGGTTCTCCTAAACTGGAGCGCTACAATGCCTTCTCTTCGGTAGAGATCTGGGGGGAGGCGGCGCCGGGAAGGAGTTCCGGTGAGGCCATGCAGGCCATGGAGGAGTTAACCTCGAAATTGCCCAAAGAGATAGGCTTTGACTGGACGGGGCTTTCCTACCAGGAACGGCAAGCCGGCGCTCAGGCCGCCCCGCTCTATGCCTTTTCAATTCTGATTATCTTCCTGTGCGTAGCCGCCCTTTACGAGAGTTGGACCATTCCCATTGCGATTCTTCTGGCTCTCCCACTGGGGGCGGTCGGCGGCGCTATCGCCACAAGCATGCGCCAAATGCCCAACGACGTTTATTTTCAGATCGGCCTTCTGACCATTCTGGGCCTTACTACAAAAAACGCCATCCAGATCATCCAGTTTGCCAAGGCACGTGTGGAACAGGGAATGGGACTGATCGAAGCGACTCTGGAAGGAGCCAAATTAAGGCTGCGCCCAATAGTCATGACCTCGCTGGCCTTTGGATTTGGAATCTTGCCGCTGGTGCTTGCGAGCGGCGCGGGCGCGGGCGCGCAAAAGGCCATCGGCACCGGCGCCCTGGGCGGAGTAGTCACCGCCACTTTCCTGGTTACATTATTTGCGCCGCTTTTTTATGTATTGATCGAAAAAACCTTTGGCAAAGGCAGGAAGAGTAAAGCAGCCAAAACAGGCAGCGCCAATTCCTTAGAGGAGGATAAATGATATGAAGAGAAACCTGTTTCTTCTCCTGGGCATCATAGTCTTCGCTCTGAACAGTTGCACGCTGGCCCCGAAATACTCAAGGCCCGCCTCTCCCGTTCCCGCGCAATGGCCAACCGGCGCGGCTTACAGCGAAACGAAAACGGCCGCATCTGCGCCTGCAATACCGGATATCCCGTGGCGGGAGTTCTTCACCGATGAACGCCTGCAACAAGTAATTACAACTGCCTTAAATAACAACCGCGATCTGCGGGTGGCGGCCTTGAATGTTGAAAGAGCGCGGGCGCTATACGGAATCCAGCGTGCCTCACTTTTGCCTGCGGTCAATGCTACCGGAAGCGCAGTCAAAACGCTCGTGCCGGCTGATCTTTCGACTACCGGGTATTCGATGGTCTCCCAGCAATACAGCGTCAATCTCGGCATCAGTTCCTGGGAAATTGACTTCTTCGGCCGCATTCGCAGCTTGAAAGATCAAGCATTGGAGCAGTACTTTGCTACGGAAGATGCCCGCCGCAGCGCACAAATTTCACTGGTGTCAACGGTAGCTCAAGCGTATCTTTCCCTTGCTGCGGACAGGGAAAATAAAAGGATGGCGGCCTCTACTTTGGAAACACAGGAGGCTTCTTACAAATTAATCCGGAAACGTTATGACGTGGGGATCGCGTCCGAATTGGATCTGCAGCAAGCGCAGAGCCAGGTGGATACAGCCAGAGTAGATGTCGCGCGCTACACTCAACTGACAGCGCAGGATGAAAACGCTTTAAGTCTTCTCGTGGGTTCTTCACTGCCATCGGATTTGCTGCCGGCGGATCTGAACAGTGTCAGTCCGCCAAAAGATATTTCCCCGGGACTATCCTCCGAACTGCTCTTACGCCGGCCTGATATACTGGCTGCGGAACATCAACTAAAGGCAGCTAACGCCAATATCGGCGCCGCCCGTGCTGCTTTCTTTCCCAATATTTCCCTGACGACCGCTATCGGAACCACCAGCGCGGATCTATCGGGACTTTTTAAAGCTGGCCAGGGGACGTGGAGTTTTGCGCCGCAGATCATTATGCCGATTTTTGACGCCCGCACGTGGTCGGCATACGATGTAACAAAAGCAGATAAGGAAATATCAGTGGCCCAGTACGAAAAAGCAATTCAGACGGCTTTTCGGGAAGTATCCGATGCCCTTGCCGTGAAAGGCACATTGAATCAACAGATAGCGGCACAACAGTCACTGGTTGACGCAGTTGCGGAAACCTATCGGCTTTCCAATGCACGATATACCAAGGGAATTGACAGCTATCTGGGCGTCCTCGATGCACAACGTTCCCTGTACGGCGCGCAACAGGGACTGATCGTTCTTCGCCTTGCCCGGCTTGTTAATCAGGTTACTCTCTATATGGCACTGGGCGGCGGTGAGTAAAGGCGGTCTTAAAAAGAGCGTTTACTTTTCCCTTGTAAGAGGAATGTTCATAGAATCAAAAGGAGCATGCCTTTGACCGGACAAAAAATATCCAGAAGACAAAAAGATATTTCCCGGCTTCTGCGCGAAAAAAAACATACCCTCCCTCAACGGCCGAAAAAGGATAATACTGCTCCGGCAAAAAAACGTGGATGATAAGAAGACGCTTCATTTCCGGAATTCGGCTGTTATTACAAAGAAAGTCAGCAAATGTAGTTTATTGTTTACAAATGGCAATAAATTATTTATTAATAAGTGATATACTTGTAAAATAAATTGTACGGATAATATTATGAAAAAGGGAGGGTAAAATGCGTATAGTTAAGGCTGTTCTTGTTTTAATCATTATATGTATCCTGGCAGGAATTGGTTTTGTTTATCTTGCACCCCAAAAGGCAACTTCATTGGCCATTGATATGGAACGCCAGCGTTCCGGGCTTACGCGTAAGGAAATCAATCTTCCGAATGGCATTCATTATGTTTATCTGGAAGGCGGAAAAGGCGAGCCGCTTATATTGTTGCATGGCTTCGGAGCCAATAAGGATAATTTTACACGGGTAGCCCGTTTTCTAACTCCGCATTACAGAGTAATAATTCCTGATCACCTCGGCTTTGGGGAGTCCGGTCATCCTAAAGATGCAGATTATAGCGCGAGCGCTCAAGCGGCCAGAATCAGAGCTCTGGCACAAGCCATGGGCATCACCAAAGTGAATTTGGGCGGAAGCTCCATGGGCGGTCAAATTTCCTTGATGTATGCTTTCTATTACCCCGATGAAGTCCAGAGTCTGTGGTTGATTGATCCAGGCGGAATCTGGAGCGCGCCTCCAAGTGAATCGCGTGAGATTATCGTCAAAACCGGTAAAAACCCTCTTATGGCCAGAAACGAAGATGAGTTCGCCAAAATATTCGCGTTTGTTATGGTTGATCCTCCTTTTATCCCCAACCCCATGCTTAATGTCATGGCGCAGGAACGCATTCTCAATTATGATCTGGAAGAACTTATCTTTAAAGAATTATCCGTAGATTCGACCGAAAAGTATATAACCGGTCTCAAGACACCCGCTCTGATAGTTTGGGGCGATAAAGATCGCGTTATTAATCCGGCCACGGCCGATATATTGCACAAATTGATGCCGCATTCCGAGGTGATCATTATGAAAGGTTTGGGACATTTGCCCATGATTGAACAGCCGCGCCAGTCTGCCGAAGATTATTTAAAGTTTCGTGATGGTCTGGACAAGAAGGGGTAGTTCCATAACGGCTATTTGATTGAAAACCGGAATATGGCAGCATTAAAACTATTTTGAGATATGGTTCCGAATATGCTTTTATCGTTTCAGGGCATATCTTTATGTCCAGGATTATTTTGACATATAGAAACGTTTCCTGTGGTGATAAGCCTCAGAGGAGGAATGACAGAAAACAGCAAGAAGAAAGACATGACAAAGAACAGGAGAGACGATAAAGCGGCAAGAATTTAAGCGGCCGCATAATAAATTTCAAGATACCAGCTTTGACGATCAGAATAAAATGTTTTCAAAGCTGGTATTTTTTCGGATATTAATTTTAAAAACCGGCCTTATCATCTTCCATTTCCATATCATTTTATGTTCATCAGCCGTTCGCGAACAATGGAAATATGGCTGCGCAGCGAATAGAACTGATCGGCAAATGATGCCGGCATTTTCATTTTGTTGACCGTTTGCTCGATTTGATCAAGCCGGTCTAAAAGATCCTTATGCATTTCCGGAGTTATTTGAGCGGTCATGCCTTCTTCCAGTACCAGCAAAGCGCGATACCATCGCAAAATACGTAATCTCATGTGCCACTGGTAAAGCGCGGGAATGCTTTTCAGTCCGGGAATCAGAATCAAAAGCATCGGCACGAATACCACCAGGATACGATTTAAAATGGTTGCCAGCCAGAAGGGAAGATATTTGTAAAGGAAACTTTTGCCGGATTTATAAAAACGTGTCGCATCAGAACTGATCCGGTATTCATGCTCCAGCGGCTCCGGAAATTCACCGCGCTTGTGAGTCAGTGCCGGACCGGAATGTACTTCAGTTGCCGCTTCCAGAAGAAGATCGGAAAGCGCCGGATGGAGATTGGAGCGCGCAATTATTTCAACCGTGGGGCTAATAAGATTGATATCCCGATCAGGAATGTTTTTGCCAAAATCAAGAGAACCCTTCGGTAGAACAATCTTGTTGAGGTAGTGAATACGCCGTGCATAGGCATCAGCCTGGCTGAAATCAAAAAGTTTTATTCCCGGTTTGTGCATAAGTTCATGCAGTGTTTTGGTAGATGCGGAATCGCTCATCATGAATGCGGCATCAATTTTGCCTTCCAGCAGTTCCTTTTCCGCCTCTACATCGTTAATTTCCAGAAGTTTTGTATTGCCGCCCTTTTTAATTCCGTTCAGGGCGAGAAGTTCCAATGCCAGTACCTGCGTTCCGGTCCCGTCTTCGCCGATGGCCAAACGCTTTCCTTCAAATTGAGATAAGATATCAAGAGTTTTGGAACCACGGTAGAAAATAAAGAGCGGTTCATAAGAAATACTGCCCAAGGATACCAGCTTATCAGTATTTTGTCCTTTGGCCACCCCGGTTTGAACAAAGCCGACGTCGACGCAGAATGATGGATTATCCAACCTTTCGAGATTCTGAAGCGATCCTTCGGATTTAAGTATTTTCATCTTTACGCCGTTACGAGCCAGAATTTTAGCGTATTTTTCGGAATTACGCTGGAACGTGCTGCCTTCATCGCCACTGGTAATGATAATTGCATTCGGCGGCGCGAAGTAAAAAAACAAGAAGGTGGCAATAATTACAACCAGTGCGGTAAAAATAACGGCGCTAAGCGCAACACCCGACCCGAGCCCGAATGTCTCCGTAAACATTGCCTTCAGCCTGTTGAAGCCGGACCGGAAAATCTTTAAAAATGAAGACCCGCTCCGATGAAGTATTTTCTTCTTTCTTTCTTCCATAATTAACTCCTCTTTTATGTCGGCGTCCCAGTTGACTAACCCTGAACAGTCTCATACCTTAGATTACATTAAAGCTTCAATCCGGCATTTTACATGTTACAATATTATAGGAAATGGCAAAAAGCTACAATAATACGTTACAACTTAATCATAAATTGACCACCGCAATGCTGTGCAAGGTGCCCCGTACTTGAATATGAAATGATCTTCGTAACTTACCTGACGAATGCTATGATTATAACTAACACGCCTATAATAAACCGGTACCAGGCAAAGGGCAAAAAGGTTTTTGTTTGTACATGGCGCAGCAGAAATCCAATACTGGCAAGAACAGAGATATCGGTTTCATCAGAAATTTACCAATTAAGATACAACCATGCCAGGCAGAAAAACAAAACCGGTAAGGTGATAAACCAGCCAGGACATTGCAATTTGCTGTATCCAGGTCCCGATCAATGAAATACTTTGTCTACCGAAGAAAAGACGAAAATTCCCGTATTGAAGCGAACGAAAAAACACCCTTAACCGGGCGGGCTTACTTTCATAATGGCATCATTCCTTATGAATCGAAGATCCTGCACAGCTTGCAGTAAGAGTTTCGATTGTAAAAATTTACATTGAAAAAGCCATTATCAACGTGTATTTTTCTGTTGACGGTTTAAAGAAAAATAATTAATAATGGAAAAAGAAAGGAGGTGGAGCAAAGGAGCTCATAATAAGGAATTGAGCAAAACTGATCAATGTAAAAAGGCACGATTCGATACCTCGAAAATAAATCATCCGGTATGGATAAAATTATTACCATACTCCTAAAAAATAAAACTGTGTGAGGATATTTTATCATGAATAAGAAAATATTTTGTTTAGTAATTGCAATGTTGGTGTGTACATTTTTTTTAATCTCCTGTTCCAGAGATAAAGACCCGGCGGACTTGGCTATTAAAGCTGCCGAAACATCCATTAATACAGCCAGAGCCGAAGCAGTCAAATTTGTTCCGGATCAGTTAAAATCACTGGAAAACTCTCTGGCCTCCGCCAAAGATAAGTTTGCCAAAGGCGAATATAAAGCGGCTCTGGACGAAGCAACTCCCCTTGACGTTAAAGCAAAGAGCGTATTGGTCGCCGCGAAAGCCAAAAAAGAAGAGCTGACTAAAAAATGGGCAGAAACAAGCCAGGACATTCCCAAAATGATTGAAGACGTCCAGGGTAAAGTGGATGCTCTTTCCAAGCTTAAAAGACTTCCGGCTAAACTAAAGAAGGATAAATTTGAAGAAGCCAAAGCAGGGCTGGCCTCAGCTAAAGATGAGTGGACAAAAGCACAGGAAAGCTTTAAGAATGCTAATTTCACTGATGCAATCAATGTGGCAGGTTCCGTAAAAGATAAAGTAATACAGATTATGGAATCTCTGGGAATGAGCGTTCCGGCTCCGGTTGTAGCTCCAGTTGTAGCTCCGGCTGCTGCCCCGGCTCCCGTTCCAACTATTGCTCCTGCTACGGCTCCGGCAAAAGCCAAGTAATAATTGAAACATATAAAATCATTAGGGATATGGATGTTGTGGACAAACTCCATATCCCTTTTTCATAAAACTGTTGCTCGAAAATCAAACACAGCACAGAATATAATGCATATGGGGAAGATTTCCTCATGATTGGCAAGCCCGGTGAGCACCTTTGTTTCCCCTACTCTTAAAACCGAAACCATTGGCGATTATGAAGTTCATAACTGCAGTGTTAACCATTGAGACAAGCGAATATATTTAGCATTCGCTCGCTCACCCTGCAGTAAGCTAGGGGGAATGCGCTCACTACCGAATTCAAATCAGGTTTCTTTCAGCGCTTTCCGATATTCACTCATCAGCGCTTTTTTAGATACTCCAAGGTCAATAATATCCCACGGCAGAACTTCATCAAATTGTTTTTCGCGGTAAACGTAAAAGTCTGAATTGATATTTACTTCTTTCAACGCCTGCGCCCAATTTCCATCCAGACGATTTACTGCCAGCAATATTTCTCCCACGCGGCGATCTCCCAGCGAAAGCAGGGCCTGAACATAATTCCACTTCGGCACATCGTGAATAACCTTAACCTGCGTGTGCCGCCTAAAAGCATTCTCAATTATTTTTATTTTTCTGCCGACGGCATCAACATCGGCCAGGGCGCACCATTGAAAAGGCGTTGCCGGTTTGGGAATAAACTGATTAACACTCAGCGTAATGCGCCGGAATTTTTTCTTGCCCGCAAACTTTTGGAGAATATGATGTTGAATTTTTCCCGTAAGTTCAATGATAGCGTCAATATCCCGCTCATCTTCCAGGGGAAGACCAACCATAAAATAAAGCCTCAAATTGGGAATCTCTTTTTCCGCAAGTAATTCCGCGGCGTTTATTATATCGGCTTCTGTTATATCTTTGCGCAAAATGTCCCGCATTTTCTGGCTGCCGGCCTCCGGCGCGAGCGCGACTGTCTCGATGCCATTGGCTTTTATTAAGTCAACAATTTTTTCATTGATCTGGTCAATTCGCAGGGAACCAAGGCCTGCCTGTGCTTTCTGCGCGATGATGTATTCACAGATATTTATGATGTCGGGATGCTCGGAGACGGCTGTGCCAACCAGGCCAACTTTCTTTTTTCTTTTTAAACCGCAATCAATTGAGGCGGCAATCTCCGCATATCCGCGGAAACGAACCGGACGATAAACAAAGCTGGCGGCGCAGAATCGGCAACTACGGGCACAACCACGGTTTACTTCCACCAGAAACATATCTTCCATTTCTGTTTGAGGCGCGCTGATAACTTCCTGCGTGCAATATATATTGATATCATTTACATGTTTTATTTTTATTTTTTCCGGCAATCCCGCTTCTTTAGGCGCAATGAACTGGATTTTACTTTCCGCAGAATATTTTACTTCGTAAAGACCCGGGACGTAAATATTATTGATTTGCTTTTGCAAATCGAAGATTAATTTACGGCGATCATAACCAAGCCGGCGCGCTTCTTCAAAATAAAGGCTGAATTCCGGTAACACTTCTTCGGCTTCGCCCAGAATAAACAAATCAAAATAATCCGCCAGCGGTTCGGGATTAAGCGTTACAGCGATGCCGCCACCAATAACCAAGGGATAATTTTCCGAACGGTCTTTAGCCAGGAGCGGAATACCGGCTAAATCCAGCATCTTTAAAACATTGGGGTAATCATTTTCAAACGATATAGAAAAGGCAAGAATGTCAAATTCAACAATTGATTTTTGGTTCTCCAGACTAAATATTCCCGCCGCTCCGGAAACGAATCTGGCCTCGTTCCCGGAAACGGGCAGAAATACCCTTTCACACAGAAAGGAAGGTAGATCATTAAATATTTTATATACAGTTTGGAAGCCCAGATTCGCCATACCTGTCCGGTAGTAATTGGGATAAGCCAGGCAAACCGTATTGTATTCGCCCCAAACTTTTTTTACATATCCAGTCTCATTCTCCAGAATGGTTGTATATTTTTTTTTCAGTTTCCAATCCATGGTTTTATCATGGCCTATATCCTGTAATCGCTGACGTTATCATTAAATTACAAATCTGATAATCACGAACATAAATCCCAAAGCAAAACAAAATGTTTTATTTGTCCGCTTTACGGAATTTTTCAGCCTGCCAGTTCCCCTGCTCTTTTCATTTACGGGAATTGGAGTCGCACTAATAATCAGTCAGCCTGACGGCGCAAAAATGTCGGAACCTGTATATCCATATTTTCAGGTTCATCGTTAAGACCCACAACCGCTACGTTAGGATTATTGAGTTTTCTTTCCTTGCGGATGAACGTGGGTGTTGCCAGATCCTCCCTCCGGAAACCGCCAAAATGAGTTACATTCCCCAGTGATTCCGTTTTCTTTTTATTAAAATCATCAAAACCCGTGGCAATGACAGTGATGCGAATTTCATCCTTCATATTTTCATCAATCACCGTGCCGAAAATAATGTTGGCATCTTCATCCGCTTCCTCTTGAATTAAAGATGAAGCCTCGTTAACTTCATAAAGACTCATATCAGATCCGCCGGTGATGTTGAGTAAAATTCCGTGCGCGCCCTGAATAGTATTGTCTTCGAGCAAAGGAGATGAAATCGCTCTTTGCGCCGCTTCCACCGCCCTGTTTTCACCGCTTGCCACACCGGTGCCCATAATGGCCATGCCCATATTGCTCATGACACTTCTTACATCGGCAAAATCAAGATTAATCAATCCCGGAACTAAAATCAGATCGGATATCCCCTTTACCGCCTGATAAAGGATATCATCCGCCTTTTTGAAAGCTTCCAGAAGAGACAGGTTGCGGCCGCCCAGGCTCAAAAGTCTCTGGTTCGGGACGACAATCAGCGTGTCGACAACTTCCCGTAACTGGGCGATTCCTTCTTCAGCCTGAATATTGCGTTTTTTACCTTCAAACTGAAAAGGTTTGGTTACCACGGCAATAGTCAGAATGCTGCATTCACGGGCGATTTCCGCTATGACCGGAGCCGCGCCCGTTCCCGTTCCTCCGCCCATTCCCGCGGTGATAAAAATCATATCCGCGCCTTCCAGACAGGGACGGATTTCATCGCGGGATTCCAGGGCGGACTGTTTACCGATTTCCGGATCGGAACCGGCCCCCAGACCTTTTGTTATTTGCGTGCCGATTTGAATTTTGATTGGCGAAGAAGATACGCCCAGAGCCTGCGCATCCGTATTAGCGTTAATGAAATCAACTCCCATCAGGGATGATGAAATCATCGTATTGACGGCATTCCCGCCGCCGCCGCCTACGCCAATCACCTTTATTTTTGCCAGATTTTCGCTACACACCTCAGTCAATTCAAACATGTTCTCTCCTTCCTTTCAAAAAAATTCTGAAAACATTTTTTTTACAGTTCTTGCCATATTGCCAAAGATACCTGTTGTTTTTCTATATACAGAATCGCCATCCAATTGATCATGGCCATAAATAATAAGACCTACGCCTATGGCATGCGCCGGTGAATTCACAATATCAGTTAACCCCCCGACACCTATGGGGAGGCCTTTTCGCGCCGGCATATCAAATATTTTTTCGGCCAGTTCGCTGATGCCTTCCAGAAGCGATGTTCCTCCGGTTAAAACAACTCCGGCTGCCAGTAAATCTTCAAATCCGAAACGGACAATTTCATTGTAAGCAAGATTTAAAATTTCTTCCATTCTCGGCTCGACTATCCGCCCCAGTATCTGACGCGAGACTTCACGGTCTTCCCTGCCGCCTAAACTGGGCACTCTGA
>JBEKJX010000027.1:0-17617 GCA_050011015.1 Smithella sp. | reverse complement strand
AATTGAAACGTAAGCTGTTATTTAATTAAATCCTGCAACATCCTTTCAATGCCCTTCAGGGCTTTTAAGATCTCAATAATGATTTTCTTCTGCACGTCCGTCATGCCCTACCCTTCCTCTGTCATTTTGAACCGCCGCAGGCGCGTGAGGAATCTTGAAGACTTCTCACATTCGTTCGAAGTGACAAATGTCCTTCACTCTTCATTCTTCACTATCCACCATTCACCATTCACTTCTTCCGTCATTTTGTATATGTTATAAACACTTTTCCTTCTTTCAATGCTGCCGTTAATGCGTCAAAGAACTTGTCAAACGCCTCTTTACTATTAGCAATGAAATCTTTTCCTTCAATCATTCCTAACAATAAACACCCCTCTGTATCTTTGTCACTATTGCCAATGTGAATACGAATACCGTCAAAATCGGGAACGTTCAGCACATGAGGCATTAAACGGCCAAAATGATTTGACCAATCTATAATCACTTCATAAGCGCCATAGGGAATAGCAGTTTGATCAGGAATTTTAAGTGAAGAAGTCCAGGGAATAATCGAATTATCTGCCTGCCGTTGTCTATCTACATCTTCAAGTGTGTGGCAAAAGAATTGGTCATCAATCATTAAATCACCAATCGTTGAAACATTATCAAATACTTTACGAACAACTTTTAATTCCATTTTCCACCTCCCTTTCTTATATTCATTTGCAAAACAAAAATAATCCGCACTTAAATCTTAAAAATGTCATTCCGAATCCGCCGCAGGCGCGTGAGGAATCTTAAAGACTTCTCACATTTGTTCGAAGTGACAACGTACTTCACTTTTCACCTTTCACATGGTTTTTCGAACATTGAACGTAGAACCTAGAACTGTTTTCACCATCCCCTATCCCCCATTCACTATTCACTATTCACTATTCACTTTTCACTTATTCCCCCGGCATTCCGCCCTTGATATTCCCGCTTCTGGCAACCATCATCTGCATCTGCTGCTGTTTCTGCTGCTGAAGCAGCGCCTTTGCCTTATCCGCGTTCGGGTCATCAATGTAATCCAGGGCGATTTCAGGCGGATAAATACCGGCTTCCACCATCTGCATAGCATCGAGACGCTTAGCCATCCTGTTGGTCGGCGTCGTCGAGCCCGCCACAATCCTGATATGCAATCCTTCAAGATTAATAGGCGCGTCCTTCGTCGGGTCTTCAGGACACACCATTTCAAGAGCCGCTTTCCATTTCATTTGAATATCCAGCGGATCGGGCTGAATGACATCGCCGGTCGTCTGATCGATTTTTTTATGTTTTTCCGGCTGCCATAAACTGTCTTCCGACTTATCAAGCAGCAGCTCCCACATCGCCCGCGGCCAGTGTTTAAGCATCAGCGCAAAGATGACTTTCGCCGTTTTTTCAATGGCGGACTCCACAACGCCTATAAACGGCGTGGACATCGTGCCCGCCTGATCCTGCAAGGCGATAACCAGCTTTCCGGAATCAACGCCGGGCGGCAGTTTCCCTTTCATGACTTCCTGCATATCGAACTCATCATTGAGCGCCAGTTCGTCGCGCTGCTCCATCGCCATCAATTCCGAAGAAGTGGAACCGGGCAGCAGCCTCGAAGGCATCGCCGGAGCATCTTTGGGAACCATCAGCGTATCGCCGTGCTTTTCGTCAATCACCCATTTGCACCCGTCCGTCATCATAATGGGCGCGTCAATGTTTTTGGAAATGACATATATCGTCTGTGTGCGGCGTTTGTTGCGGCTCTTGCTGATCTCAATCGCCCGGTAAGTCGGGCCGACAAAATAGCCCGTGTATGATCTGTCATGGCCGATCAACAGCTTGGGCATGACCGGATCACCGTCGGAATCCAGCCCGTAGGGGTTCGTCTCTTCGCAGATCAGTTTCTTGCCGACAATGATCAGCTGCTTTCGGACTTCCCTCACGCGCGGCTTATAGACAGCGTCAATCCCGAACTGGCTCAGTTCTTCAACCGCTTTAGCAGCTTCGTCTTTGCTGTCAAACGCGAAATTAAACGGTTCACCCGTATCAGGTTTCGCGCCCTTCACCTCATGGGATTTTTCCTTTTTGATCAGCCATGCCTCGATTTCCCACACGTCGGCTTTTTTATCCTTCTTTTCGTCAAATTCGGTGTCCTTGTCTTCGGCGTTCAACATCCGCGCATATTCGTCTTCGCCGGGACGTCCTGCGGAGGATATACCCGGATCATCATCTACGGGAACGGTTGTAAAATCCAGATCGGAATCCGTCACATCATAATTTTCTTTTGCGTATTCGCGCGTAATCAGGTGAGCCTTGATAATATGCGAATCCGCCTTATTCGTGAGCCGCGACTTCTTGTCAAAGTAATAATCCAGCGGATAATCGGACACAAAAATGATTTTGCCGAACTTTCCCTTGGCTTCGTCATACTTGACATCAATCACTCCCAGCGACCCCGTCTTGCATTCCTTAACCACATCAAACAGGACTTCGCTTCCGTTATTCTGCGCCCACACAAAATCAAACCCGCGCTTGAGCAGTTCCGCGACATACAAATCGGAATTCCCTATGGGCTTGACATTGATTCCGGGCTTATTGGAAGTCGCCACAGCCGATGCTCCCTGAATTCCTTTGGAGACATCATTGATCGCCATGGGAATCTGCCCCCTGTCGTGCATCTTGGCCTTTTCCTCTTCCGTCCAGAGAGAATCCTTCTTCCCCCAGGCTACTTCCCAGCAACGCTTATAAACGTCGCGCTCCCACTCCTGCCGGTCATGATCTTCCTTGTAGCGTTTTAAAAGGCGATAGACCTCGACAACCTTCTCGTCGGTTCCGGCTCCCTCGATGATATCCAGATTGATTCCTGAGGATAAAACTCCGGTGGCTGTCGCGGCATTGGCATTATCTGCGGAAGACTGATTCATCAGTTAATCTCTCCAATTACTTCGTAAATCGTGAATAGTGAATGGTGAATAAACCCATTGCATATTTCCAACCCCTTGAATAATAATTAATAAAATGCTAATCATAGTTTTGGCTTTCTTTTTTGTTCGGTAAATATAACCCAAAGACTATTATTTATTCCCAGAGTTACCATAAAAATAATTACAACGAGGCCAAATACATGAGTATTGATATTATCATTGCAATTACTGGGGCAATCGCCCTTATCCCCGCCACTTGGATTCCGTTGTATATTTATCGTGCCAGAAGATTTGACGCTGCTTGCGATACTTTTCGTGCCGCTTTCGATAACGAACTTGCTTTTCTGATTTCTGATACCAAACCCATAAGCTCTGTTCACGGAACTACCTACGCTATTTTGAAAAAAGCTCTCAACGATCATAGGAACGCTGTTAATGTGTTCAGACTTGTTTTGCCCAAAGGAAAACGGCGCGGCTTCGACAAAGCCTGGGATAATTATTTGTATCCAGAAGATCATAATAAAGAAAATGATCCCCTTCTTGACTATCTCGAGTATTCTAGTGATGACTTTGAAACAAGAAAATTTGCTCACAGCAACCTCATTAATTTGTTATCATTTGCAGAACCAAAATAATCCGCACTTAAATCTTAAAACTGTCATTCCGAATCCGCCGCAGGCGCGTGAGGAATCTTAAAGACTTCTCACATTCGTTCGAAGTGACAAATGTACTTCACCATTCACTATTCACTTCATTCAACATTGAACATTGAACGTAGAACCTAGAACTGTTATTTTCACCATTCACAATCCACTTATGCGTTGTAATTCCCCGGAACAAACGATGTTGCGCTCTGATATTTATACGGGAAAATCACCATGAACCTCTGCCACAGCAAAAGAGCCCCTTCCCCGATAACCTCGACATGAATCTCGCCCTGCTGCTGCTCAAAGAAAGCCTCAAGCACCGTAAACTTGATCTGTGCCAGTTGCCTTTCAGATAAATCCTTAAGGCGGTAATCCGGCGTCCTCACATAAACATACCGGTCGAAGTACGGATTGATTTCCAGCGGCGAACACTCTTTGATTTTGTAACCCACCACGACGCCGTCACATTCAATCGCCATAATCGCTTCCGGGTCTTTCTTTCTATACAACCCCTTCCCGATGATAATATCCGCGTTCTCGTTGGGATGTTCCACCGTATGCCGCAATTGCGTGCAGGCTTCCAACAACCGGCTATCCGGCAGGATAACCTGCTTCAATCGCTTATTGCGCTCCAAACGCTGCTCCCGTTTCAACTCGCCCATATCTCCCCTTTTTTCCTTTCATCCGCCAGCATTCTGCGCCATCCGCTCACCGGCAGCGGAATCTTTTCGCACTTCGGCAGATAGAAATCGCCATGCAGAGCCAGAGCCGCAGCGATCACACAATCATCGTGAAAACCGCTGTCCGCGCCCAGCTTTTCCTTTTCCTCGTCTTTGATAAACGTGGAGCATTCAGCCAGCAAATGACGGCAATAAACCGGCTTGTGCTGCGCCAGATAAGATTTAAGCGAGCCGCAGACCAGCTGCTTGGCTTCGGTCGTCTCAAGAAAACCATATTGTTTTGTGATCAGCTTGCCGATCCCGTCCACTTTTTCCTTGACGTACAGATTTGCTTTGAGCGTGATCAGCCGGTCAATCGTGGTAATCCCCGCGCCGTTTCTCTCCGGCACGATCAGCGCGTTTTCGTAATACCGCGACAGATTAAAAAGTTTATTCCCCCATTGATACGAATCAATGGCATTGGTGCGCATACGCGCCACAAACTCTTTTTTGAACCGGTCATAAACGTAGGCGACTGAATAATCCTGCTTCAATCCCTCGGAAATATCAGAGCCGATGCAATAGCGGTATTTCCAGTGGCAGCGGTCCCATTCATCGGTCAGAAAATAAGGCCAGCGCCATAACTCGATGATTCCGTCCGGCTGTTCAACCAGTTCCAGTTCTTTATCTCTGTTTTTGGCGAGATTCCCGATAACTCCCGACGTGACTGAATTATGATTCTCCAGAACTCCCATGAAGAAGCACGTATCCAGCGACGCCTCAAACGAGCAATAGAATTCCTGCTGAATTTTCGCCTCGGACATACCGGCCTCGCGTTCAGCCTGGATCATGGCCGGTGTGACGACATCCGTATCGTCAACGGTCAGCAATTCACAAAACCATTCAGGGTTATGCTTCGCCATTTCGTACAAAACAAAGCCGTGGTTTCGTCCACGCGGCGTATAATTAAAAAGCGCCCATCCGCCATTCTCCGTTAAAATAGGCCGTATTAAATCCCATGCCTCGGCGTTCTGCAGGCTGTATTCCGAAAAAACGCACCCGACCGGATTAGTGCCCATGATCGAATCAATGTTGTCCGTCCCGACGATCTGGATAATCGAACCGCATTTTAACTTGATTTTCATTTCGCTGTGATTGGTGTTCTCGCGTATCTCTTCGGGAATGTGATCAAGTAATTTAAATCCGTCACGGTCAATTCCGTCCCACAGCGCTTTTCTGCCCTGGCTGTACGTGGGGAAAAAATAATAATAAACCCCGATGCGTTTATGGGCTTCTTTCGTGATGAGATTGAGCAGTGTTTTATCTTTTCCTGACCTCCGGTGCCACACAGCCACCCCGCGCTTATAGCCGTTTTCAAGGCAATCACACAGGGCTACCTGATAATCTCGCGGCGTAAAATTGTATGGAAGTTTAATGTCCATTACTTTTTCATCTTCGGTTCGCCAAATCTATCAACGATGATGATTGTCAAACCTCCCTCTGTGCCATTCTCCGCTTCGGCTTTGTCTCCATATATCTTCGGCCTGAGTTCGCTTAAAATCCACTTACGGGTATCCACGCGCAGCCGCGAGCGGGTGATATGCTCCTTGTCAACAAACGGTTTGCCCTTATCATCAAAGGCAACATCAAGGCTGTCGTTATCGGCGATTTCCAGCATCTCCTGGGTTAAATATGCGCATTGCTCTTCTTTTGCCCGCGCGTAATTGCCGCAAAATTCTTTTTCATCAGCCAGCCAACGCCAGACAGTAGATACATCAGGAACGCCATTCATTGTTTTTGATAATTCCGCAAGAACACTGCGCATAGATTTGTTTGATGAGGAAATCATCTCGCAGATTGCTTTTTGAATTTCGGTTTTATCCGGTTTAGAAGGCCGTCCTTTTTTCATGGCTGCATTATAAACCCTGTTTTTTGTGTTTTCTCTGGATGACTCTGGGCGGGTCTGCGCGGCTCTCAAACCCCGCTAAAAGGACTTGACAACGTTTGTCACTTCGAACGAATGTGAGAAGTCTTTAAGATTCCTCACGCGCCTGCGGCGGATTCGGAATGACATGTTTTAGTTTTAAGATTTAAGTAGTTAAGTAATTAAGAAAGAACAGTGAAGAGTGAATGGTGAATAGAAAATCCTTTTAAGATTTAAGATTTAAGTACTTAAGTAAAGAATCAGGTAAGCTTATAGCCTTTCTTTCTGAATAATCTCAGACAGGCATCTACGACATCTTCGTCATAAAGAGTTCCCCTGTTTTTTTCGATTTCTTCAAGAGCCGCTTCAATACCCAATGACGGGCGATAAGGACGGTGGGAAGCCATGGATTCCACAACGTCAGCGACAGCCAGAATACGCGCCTCCATAATAATATCATCTTTTTTTAAATTTCTGGGATAACCGGAACCATCCATCCGCTCGTGGTGTTGATAAACCATTTCCGCCAATGGCCAGGGCGATTCCACGGACTTCAACATTTGGTATCCGCTTTCGCAATGTTCCTTTACCAGAGAAAATTCAATGCTTGTCAGTTTTGTAGGCTTTGAAAGTATTTCTCCCGGTATGGCTAATTTTCCGATATCATGAATGGAACCGGCCAGGCGGATTCCATCAATTCTATCCTTGGACAATCCCATCTCCATGGCAATGGAGCGGGCAATTTCCGCGGACCTGACCTGATGGCCGGCCGTATAAGGGTCTCTTGCCTCCGTTGCCATTCCCAGTACCTGAATCGTTACCTTAATGGACTGCCTTAAGCTTTCCAGTGTCTCGCTGAGTTTCTTTTCGGCCTGCCTGCGTAAAGTAATATCCTGATAAATAACCTGAAACTGTTTTTGGCCGTCCCAGAATATTTCCTTGCGATAAACATGAAGATGGCGTATTTCGCCCGTTTTTCTGACAATACTTATTTCATACTCGGAAGGACCAAACTCGCCCTGTAATCTCTTTGCCTTCCTCGCCTGCCACTCGGCGTAGGTCTCCGGCGTGTAACGCTCTTTTAACGGCGTGTTTTTCAGCTCTTCCATACTGTCAAAGCCGTATATTTCCAGAATCTTCCTGTTGGCATAAATTGTTTCACCGTCTATGTTCGATACGCGCACACCCAGCGGAGACTCATCAAGAGAATGACGGAAATTACTTTCACTTGCCCGCATTTCATTCTCCATTTGTTTGCGTTCGGTAATATTTCTACCCTCGCCTAAAATGGAAAGAGGTTTCCCGTTCTCATCTCTAATGAGCCTGAATATGCATTCAGCCCATACCGTATGACCGTCCCTGGCGATTAATTCCAATTCCAGCGCACGATCCAGGACATAATCAGGCCCGGCGGCAAGCGCCCTGGGCAGTTCAACGGAATAGAAATCCATTGCGTCTTTAAAAGACGCCGGCGTAAGCAGGTTAATGAACCCGTGCTGCTCGGTTTCCTCCAGAGTCCGGCCCAGTAAATTGACCGCGGACGGGCTGATATAAGTTACGTTCATGTCCATGTCCATAATCCACACGATGTCTCTTGTGTGCTCCGCCAGAAGACGGTATCGCTCTTCACTCTTTTTCAGATCTTCTTCTATGCGTTTGCGTTCGGTGATATCCCTGTAGTTGACAATCACACCTTCAATAACATTATTTTTAACCAGGTTGCTTCCCACGGTTTCTATGGTGCGGTAGGTTCCATCCTTATGACGCAGACGATATTCACCATGAATGGCGGGAGCGTTTGGATCTAAAAACATGGGAAGAAATGATTCAACCAGTGATTCAATGTCATCCGGATGAAGGAGTTCAGATACTTTAGCCCCGATTCTTTCCCGGGGCGTGTACCCCAATACCTTCTCCACCGCCGGATTTACATAAGTGATAACTCCCTGCGGATCAATGAGAACAATGATATCTGAAGCGTGTTCCACAAAATTCCGGAATTTTATTTCCTCGAAGGATAATTTCTCCTCCATTTTTTTACTTTCGGTGATGTCTCTGCCTTCGCCCAGAATATATACGGGTTGCCCCTTCTCGTCCTGAAGGAAACTTAAAGTTGCCTCCATCCATAAAAGGTGACCATCCTTGCAGCGAAATTGCACCTCCAGTGAGCGCTTACTATCGGAAGGCAGATGTTTTGTCCGGGCATGGGATATTTCCTTTGAGAACATTTGCGTAGACTTCTGAAAAGATTCTTCCGTCAGAAGTTTGTCCAGAGAAAGTTCTTTCATCTCGGCAAAAGTGTATCCGGAGGCTTTTTCCATGGAAGGGCTGACGTAAGTCAGTCTTAAGTCCAGATTCAAAAGCCAGACAAAATCCTTTACATGTTCCGCCAACAGGCGGTACATCTCTTTGCTTACTTTCAGCTTTTCTTCAGTTGTCCTTGTTGTTTTAGCGATAGTCGTTGATTTCATTTTTACATTATGTAATGTGAGTCCGCTCCGGCAGTGATCCGCGCATCTTTAAAACAGTTTAAACAAACTGAAACAAAAACTAAAAAGGCCGCTTAAACATTCGCATGAGCATTTACGCGTTAATTATACCCGAATTATAAAAATTATCAACTTATTAACGGGAGTCAAAGAATTTCCGCCAGGTCATTTTATTACTGCATCCTGTTTATTTACGTATTACGATGGTAAAGCCATTGCCTACTTTATCATCTACGTCTTGAAATTCTATTACATTCAGATTCATATAACTGCAAAGTTCCAACAAATCTTCTGTAATCCAGACAGAATAATGAGAATGTAAATCAAATTCAGGAGCTTTTATGTTGCCATTATGTCTATCCAATAATTCTTTTAATGAGGTTCTTAACCTATCCTTATCAAAAGTTCTCTCTTTATGAGGTATGATCATAAATACATAACCGGATTTTTTCACGACCCTCATCCATTCTTTTAGAGCTTTAATGGGGTCCCAAAAATGTTCCAAAACATGGGAAGAAATAATAAAGTCCAGACTTTCATCGCGAAAAGGAAGATGATCACCTGAAGCTTCAACATCAACTTTAAGATATTCTCCGGCAAGTTTTACTTCTTCTTTTTTAAAAACAGTGTCAATGTCAGCAGTATAATCTACATTTATTGTATCCAGGCCAAATGGATTATGAGCGCTGCCGCCAATTTCGGCTCCTCTTAGTCCCTGTAAATACTTATCCGCAAGAAAAGATCTTTTGAACTTTATCCCGCTTTTTTTTCCAAAGCGTTTAAGAAATTCATTGAACAATTATTTATCCTTTTATTGATGTTAATTTTAAGAAACCATTTGTATTTGTTAAATATAAGAAATATGGTCTTGAATCAAGAGTATTATAATTGTGAAACATTAGACGGGAGATCGTGATTAAATATCCCTCGAAAGAGGGATTGATAAATTTCCATGAAATTGCTAATCAATAATCTAATTTAGCTTTTATTAATGTATTCAACAGTCAGATATTGAGCAGTAAATGACACAGAATGTAAATTTTCAATACAGGATCTCCGTTTGCCTCGCATCATATAACGGAGAAAAATTTGTACGTGAACAGGTGGAATCCATTCTTTCCGATCTGAGACAATTTGATGAACTCATCATTTGTGATGACGGTTCTGTTGATAATACATGTTCCATTATCCGATCATTCAATGACCCGCGCATCAAATTAATATGCAATCAAAAAAGGCTCGGATTTGTAAAAAATTTTGAGAAGCTCCTATCCCTCGCGACAGGCGATCTTATTTTTCTTTCCGATCAGGATAATATTTGGATTAAAGGTAAAATTGAAAAGATAATATCCGTTTTTCAGAAAGATAGTGGTATTAGACTTGTCTGCCATAGTTTCATACCTATTGATGCACATGAGAACCGTTTCCCAATGAACGTTCCTTTAATGCATAAAGGGAAAAAGAATTCATTTGCTATCTTGATGCAACACCTCATTAAATCTCAATTTTATGGATGCACGTTTTGCATAAACAGAAAAGCCATCGATAGTTTATTACCCTTTCCGTTGACAACATACAGTCATGATCATTGGATTTTAGTATCTGCCGCCGTTAATGGATATGTTTTTGTCCTTGATGAACCGCTCATAAAATACCGAAGACATGATTCAAACCTCTCCCCGTTAAAACGATTCCCTGTCAAAACCATGCTTTTATTCAGGATTAAATTATTTCTGCAAATTTGCACAGCACTATACAGGTCAGGTGTCTGATGAAATTTTTACTCGTTTTAAATGGGATTCTATCATTTCGATATTATAATCTGAAACCATGGATATAACTTCCGCATAATCATCGACATCCATGGCCATTCGATTGTCCCGGAGAAGGTCCACTTTGATAAAAGGCATCTTATAATAAAGAATCAATGGTTTCCATAAAAAATGCGTTACGTTCATAGATCTTAATATATTTTTAAAGTATGAAAACAAATGATTTATTTTTTTTCCGGGATAACAAATAAAATCAATAATTATAGAATATCCATTGCGGATAATATTTCTTGATTGAAGAATAAAACCGATCATATAAGTGATCATACGTACTGCAATTCTTCGGTCACTATAGCCCTTTTGCCTTTGATTAATACTAAATAAGGAAGCCCGCAGATCCCCGATAATATTTCTGCCGGTTCTTACCAAGTGGAATCGAATACGGTAAAAAATGGCATGACGGAATAAAAATCTGTATTGTACATAGGTGGAATTTTTGAATCCTGCGTTTAACAGGATTTGGCTAAGACCGACTTCACAGGATCTGACAACATTAGCTTTCGATTGAGAGATTTCCATGTTTTCCCAAAATTCCTGAAAAACTCTTGAAGCGAGTACAGATTTTCTGAAAACGAGGAAATAGCTCTGTACATGATATGCAATGTCGTAATTACTGGTCATTCCCCAAAAATCACATTCCACTCCCGTCATTTCGCTGAATATCTGTTTTAACGGAAAGAATGGCCCGTAAACGCTATCGTTACAAAGAATCAATTCGTCATAATTTTCAAGTTTTTCTAATTTCAATGCAGCATGCCAGCTTGCAAAATCGTATCCCTCATTTTTTTTGATGATAATGGAATCGCAAATATTTCCCAGTGTAGCAGTCATTTCAGGAGAAAGAGATGAGGTGGAAATGAAGATAATTTTAGATGCGACTTTTCTTATATCCCGAAGATAAAATATGACATATTCATCAATGATGTTGTCTTTATCGAAATGCGCAAACAGGCATAATCTGCTGATACTGTTAGATTGACTCATTACTTTTTCCACAGATTTTCTTTTTTAGACTGAATAATATCTTAGCCTGTACCAATCAATTTTTTCTCATTATATGATTGTCTGACAATTAATATCCGGGTTTTGCTTTGCCTGAATGGTATTTCCTTCATTGAATGTTATTCAAATATTTGACCAGGATTCCTAACAATGTTTTCAGAAATACTTTTATATTCTTCTATCAATCCTGATACGTATATTTTTTTATTCCTGTAATAAGTTTCGGGTGAATTGTGAAACTTGCTTACCGATTAACTTAGACCTTATGTTATAAAAATACAAGGGTAAGTCTCAACTTTGTCATGGTGTTGTCAACAGGCATTGAAAACAGACCCGGCATCGGCGTCCAAAGCTGACCCCGTTAATATTTTATATTTTGTTGCAGAATCCAGCACTTCGCTTTCATCAGCCCGGGTCATGATGGGAATCTGATCCGCCTTGTAAATGGGTCGGAATTACATGACGATTCACAGACACTACCGGATTGCCATTTTTCTTGACATTCATATTTCCTTACATTATAATAATAACGTAAGGAAACTCATCACGAGGAGGAAGGCGGTATGCAATCGATTATTACATCTAAGTATCAAACGACCATTCCAAAGGCCATTCGCGACAGTATTGGTCTTTCTGTCAAGGATGCCCTGGATTGGAAGGTGGAGAGAGGAAGAGTCATTGTTTCGCCAGCCAGGCAGAATTTCCTTAAATACCGAAACGCAATTAAAACGGGGACAGGAAACATTGCCAGTGACATTGAAATTGCACGGAATCTCCGTATGGAGAAATATCGGTGAAGAAATATATTCTGGATACCAATGCCTTGATTTCTTTTGTAACAGATCGGAATCCAGATCAACAGCAGAAGATTGCCCCTCTTTTTGAATCGGCAGCACATCTTAAAGTTCTGATCCTCTGCCATCAGCATGTCTTGACCGAATTCATTTATGTAATGGACAAGGTCTACCACGTCTCGAAAGAGGAGATCGGGAGGATAATTACCGACTTAGTGGACATGCCTGGTATCGAGGTTATTCATGAAATCGATTATACTGCGGTGCTGTCTTGCTGGCCAGATCCGATCCCTGATTTCGGTGATGCTGTCATTGCCTCAGCCAGTAAAAGCAGAAAATGTGCAATCGTTACATTTGACCGAAAATTTACTAAAAATCTAAAATTACTCGGCCTGGATGGTATTCCGGGAACATAACTCTTAATTATGTTGACGGATGCAAGAAAATGTTTTCGATGAGGGTGTCAACAGGCATTCAAAATAGACCATGCACCGGCGTCCAAAGCTGACCCCGTTAATATTTTATATTTTGTTGCAGAATCCAGCCCTTCGCTTTCATCAGCCCAGGTCAAAATTGGAATCTGATCCGCCTTGTTAATGGGTCGGAATTACATGACGATTCACAAAGAATAAAGAATGATGTAAACTTTAATAATCCTTAATATCAGTGGAAAGGAGAATATCTGGCAAATGAGATGGGATATTATGCCGATCCACATATTATCCCATCCGTAAAAAGAAAATATTGTTGAAAAAGTTTTTAAATTCAAATATTAGATCAATTTAATACAATATTGAGAAACGGTGTTAATAATGCCCAAAATGACCAGAAGCTCTAATGAAGTTGAAGCGGTACGAGAGCAAATACTTTTACACGCTTTCGAAATCCTTATAAAAAACGGATTTGAAAACTTGTCTATGTCCAAGATCAGTTCCAAGATGAAGATGACTGCGGCAAACCTGTACAACTACTATGCCAATAAGGATGAACTACTTATCGCCATACATAAGAAAGCTTACACTATGTTGTATAAGAAGATCCATTCTGCCGTGTCAAAGGCGGATACGCCCCTGAAGAGATACAAAAACATGATTTATGCTTTTGTTGAATTCGGTGCAAACAATGTCAATCTCTATGATGTTATGTTCAACAGGCGCGTTCGACAGCATAGTGATTATATTGGAACTCCACAGGAAGCACTGTCTTCCGATGAATTCCGCAGTTCATTGAAAGTGCTATCTTTAGCTGTTAAAATCACTCAGGAATATCGGGAAACGAAGCCGAACTTAAATAAAGTGGAAACGAAATTATTAACCATTCAAATTATTAGCGCAATACATGGCATCATTTCACTGCATAACAGCGGCATGCTTTCTCAAATTACCGATGACACGGACGTTGTTTTTAAAAAAATCATTGATAACGCAATACGGTTAGCTACAAGATAATTAAAATGTTTGTTATCCCGGTTATTTTGTTTCGCAAGGGGTATTCCGGGGATTTATTGCGTTTACCTGATGAGAAAATAATTTGACTCAACGGGTTTTTTAATGTAAAATAAAACATCAAGTATGAGGGAGGAATAAATATGAAACAAGATTATGAGAAGCCTGAGCTTGTTGTTTACGAAGACCTTCCTGATGTAACAGCGATTAGTATGATAGTTTAAACAACAAAATCAGGAACAACGCTAAAAACAGACTTTAGATCCGGAACTGGCAGCCAGATCTAAAGTCTGTTTTCGTTTACGCCAGATCCGGTATTTGAGGTTGATGTCGGAAGTTGTCGTTACCAGTCCTGTTATGCCGGCGCCGCGAGATGGGTTCCCGGTGAACAAACTCTTCCTTGTGTCGCCGCAATTACTTTTTGGGGAAAAGCAACCTACTCAGCCCCGTCCAGTTTTGTCCGGATCAAATGTCGCAGACGGCGATATGATTTTTTTAATATACCCGGCCGTATCGGTCCGCCGTTCACTTCCTTGATTCTTTCCATCATGTCAAAGCACAGGCGGCAGCCGCGCTCGCTGCAGTTCATTGTGCAATTTTCAACGGTGGTGAAAAAATTGTCATCCAGCAGGTGCGAGGGAATCGCACCGATATTTTCGTCAATGATGCTAAGGTATCCCGTACCCATAAAATCGATGATATTATAGGAAGCATTAGTATCAAAAACGTGCATGAAATCTTTTGCGGCCGATAGAACCGATTTTTGCCGGCCGCGTGGAATCTTGACAACACTGATGAACGGCAGTAGCGTCTTCAGTCTGGAAACAGTCACCCAGTTGGCTTTGAAAAAATACCGTGGATCTAATGATATTTCATGGTTTCTGCAAAAAACATGATCCTGGCGCAGATTTCGGGCCAGGTACCAACGGTGTCCATACGGTGTGCTTTCCTCCGGGCAGTTATGCATGCACCCCTCGAAGGCAATCACCTTTTGGGCGAATCCTGCTTTATGGTTGCGCTCCAGTTGCGCCGGATTTCGAATAATATTAACTGAGGGGTTGTGCAGCACCACCCCTTCTTTGCGTTCTTCTTCCAGTTCCTCTTCGGTCATTCGATGTGAGAGGCAGGAGCCCTGAATTTCACAGTCGGGAAGAGCGTCTTTCAATCGTTTTATAAGTTCTATGTCGGCCACGACGAAACTGCGAACACCGCGGGGATAGAATTCTTTTATGACATTATCGACCACTACTTTATAGTTGTCATGAAGAAGATAGTTGAGCAGCAGTGTTAATTTGAATCCTGTATGCCGCTGGTTCCAGGATATCAAGTCCATGGTGAGTTTGCGGGCTTTATTACGTGACAGTCTCGCGTCCGCCGGTCTGCCGCTGGCGCAGATATGAGGATCGTAGTGAGGGAAGTGCAGATCATAGATGTGCTGCTTGAATGCGATCAAGCCTCGTAAATGCCTCTTCCCGGTCTCATGTGGTGAAAATCCGATGCTAAGTTTTAAGTTTTCCATGAGTCGTTACGATCTCTTTCACGGCGTTTGCCATGGCAGGTTAAAGATACTTTTTTTCCGTATCTTCGTTATGAACTTCCTTTTTGCCGGTTGAAGTATAAGAAAAGCGGTCTTGTGTGTCAATTATTTTTCTCAATGCGGGATTTAAGCAAAACCTGTTGATTATCGTTTGCAGGGTTGTCTGTTTACGAAGATTGACATTCTGAGAATTTCAGGAAGCAGCGAATTCCCTGATGTTCAAAAAAATCAATCTTCCATTGACATAAAAAATTATCCTTCTTATACTCTCTATCCGAAGGGTTAACCTCTTAATTAAAAGCTGGTGGAAAATGTGTGGAATTGCCGGAAAATATTATTTTAATAAAAACAAATATTACTCAGCCGATTTACCCCGAATGATGAAAATAATATCTCACAGAGGACCTGATTCTTCGGGCGCTTACACCGACGACAGGGCAGCTCTGGGATTTCAGCGCTTAAGCATCATTGACGTCGTTACCGGCGACCAACCCTTATATAATGAGACTGAAAAAATCGTCCTTGTTGCCAATGGAGAAATATATAATTTCAGAGAGTTGCGGACGAACCTTCAAGCTTTAGGTCATCATTTCAAAACAAACAGCGATTGTGAGGTTATCATTCATCTCTATGAAGAATATGGAAATGGTTTTATTGAAAAATTAAACGGCATGTTTGCTTTTTGCCTTTACGATTCCGAAAAACAATTGATGCTCATTGCCAGGGATCGCATGGGAATAAAACCCCTTTATTACTGTCAGACTCAAGATGCTTTTATCTTTGCCTCCGAAATCAAGGGCATTCTTGCCGCGGACGGAATATCGGCAAAACAGGAAGACAATGTTTTGGACGAATATCTTTGTTTCGGCTCCCTGTGCAATGGAAGAACTTTTTTCGCCGGGATTAAAAGCATTGAACCGGGTTCTTTTCTGGAAATAACAAGCGGGGGTTTCACTCCCGGGAAATACTGGCGGCCCGGGTTTCCGGAAAGCACGTTTAATGAAAAACAATTAGGAAATAAAATCGAATTTTCTCTGAATAACGCTGTTGAGCGGCAGATGGTAAGCGATGTCCCTTTAGGCAGCCTGTTGAGTGGCGGGGTCGATTCCGGTTGGGTAAGCTCCATTGCCGGGAAATTAATGCCTGGACTCAAAACATTCACCGTCGGGTTTCATGAGAAAGCATACAATGAAACACCATACTCTCATCTACTGGCCAAATCCTGCGGGCTTGATTATCATGATCTGTTTATCGGCAACAAAGAATTTACCGATTCTCTGCCCCGGGCAATCTGGCACTATGATGAACCACTCACATTTGCCTGTTCCGTGCAACACTATTTGATCTGTAAGTACGCAAGTGAATTTGTAAAGGTTTTATTAACCGGTGAGGGCGCGGATGAACTGTTCGGCGGTTACAGGCGGCAATACATCAATAAGCTGAAAGACCAATACCTTTCATTTGACAAGGTAAGCCGGCAAATTATTACGCGGACGCTTCTGTATTTGCCACACAGGAAAATAAAAAAATTAAGGCAATATCTTATATCATCTCCTTATGACCTTGTTCTTTGGAACGCGGCGTTTTCAACGAAAGAAAAAATCGCATGGTTGTTTGATAAAGACGATATAAATATTCCCTGTAGAATGGAGGAATTAAATAAGTCCTGGCAAAAAGATCTCGATACGGCGGAAAACATGCTCCTGTTCGATCAGAAGACATATCTGCAATCGATTTTGATGATGAAGGATAAAATGAGCATGGCCGCCTCAATGGAAATAAGAGTCCCGATCCTGGATAATGAGATGATCTCTCTGGCACAAACGATTCCAGCCCGCGTAAAGATGAAACGTCTGCAGCCAAAATATTTGTTCAAAAAAGCCGCGGCCCGGAATATTCCCGGAAAAATCGTATATAAGAAAAAAATCGGCTTTAATATTCCATTGGCAGACTGGTTCAGGGATCACAATGGTTTGGGCAGGTATCTGGATCAGACAATCGATGGGATAGATAAAATTGACGGCCTGAATAAAACGAAGACAGAAAAGATCATAACGGAACACAAAAGCGGTTTGCAAAACCATGAAGACATCCTATGGCCATTGATTAATTATGTTATTTGGCGGCAGAAATTTATTTCATAAGCATCATGCATTAAATTGTAACCGGGCATACAATCTGAAATGATAAACTGTAGAGGAAGAAAGAAATGAAATTCCGATTTACGAACCGTCAGAATTATTTCTTGCAGTAGAGTAGAGAGCTGGCGTAGTTGCCAATGGTTCTATCTCCAGCTCCCCCTCATCAAACTGGACGTTCGGTTTTCCCGAATACAGCTTTCCGATTATCTTCATCCGGATGCTTTCACAT
>JBEKJX010000026.1:0-17930 GCA_050011015.1 Smithella sp. | reverse complement strand
TGCTGTTAAAAGAATAACCGCCGCCGCTACTATGATAGTTCCTAATGTCTTTTTCATGATCTGTTACCTCCTTAGGGTAATTTGTTTATTTGCCTTTATTATATTGAAATTATCGTGCCAAATTTATAAATAGAACAAATATCATTGTAACTACATGAATAATATAGTGATTACTCAACGGTCCTTTAACCGCACTAACTCCCAAAATTTTTTTTGGGTTATTTTCTTCAATGAAATGTTCAAGCCGATTGAACGATATGTAAAAAAACGGTTGAAGGATGATGTTTTGAAATTCCATTGACAAGAACCAGGTAAAGGTATTAAATACTTTCATAATTTAAGTGTTTACCCCAATCACGTGTGTCTAAGATATCCTCCGCTTTGCGGGATAGTTCAATTGATCAATTCCGCCTGCGTTATGTTTCCGGATTTGGAGTTTCACAAATAAATATTCATTACCAGATGAAAAACAATGAACGTACAAACACAAAAAGAACGCCTGGAACGCTACACGATTTCTTATAAAACAAAAGATTCAAATCTCTTCATTTATCTTGCCGGTGAATTCGGTCTGAAAAATCTGACAGTCTTCAATGGTGATATTAAGAGGCAAATCTCCAGGCAAAAATTAAATTCCGTAACAATCGATTTTTCAGAAGTTTATTATCTGGACAGCGCTGCGGCATTGGCTATGGTTCAAATACAGAAAGATAATATTGCCCAAAATATCTCATGCCAGCTGGTCAATTTAAACGATGAAGCTAAAGGAATTTTCAGCGTTATTCACGAGGACGCCCTGAACCATCAGCCTTTCAAATCCTTACAAGACAATGACGATTTTATACGCCATGTCGGGCAATCCTACTTGGATATTATACGTGAATTTAACAACTTTGTTACCTTTATCGGTGAACTGCTGGTTGCCATTTTCTATATTATCAGACATCCTAAAACATTCCGGGGTAAAGATGTTCTTTTTTACATCCAGCGGGCAGGAGTCGATGGTCTGCCCATTGTGGCCATAATCGGTGCCCTGATTGGATTAATCATTGCATTTATGTCTTATTTACAATTAAAAATGGTCGGTGCGAATATTTATGTTCCTGCGCTGGTAAGTTTTGGCATGATTAAAGAACTGGGACCTCTCATGACGGCTATTTTGGTTGCGGGACGTTCCGGATCTGCATATGCTGCAGAAATCGGCACAATGGCGGTCAATGAAGAAGTTGACGCGCTGAATACAATGGGATTTGATTCCGTTCGCTTTCTGGCCGTACCAAAAGTTCTGGCTACCATCATTGTCTTGCCGATTTTGACTATTTATGCAGATTTATTCGGTATTCTCGGCGGCATGATTATCGGCATCACCAGTCTTGACCTGACGATACAAACATATATCACCCAGTCTGTTAAAAGCATCAAGGTATTTGATATTGTCACCAGTTTGATTAAGGCAGGGGTTTTTGCCGCATTAATTGCGTCAATCGGTTGCCAGAAGGGATTTCAAGTGCGTTCAGGCGCTCAGGATGTAGGTAAGTTCACCACATCCGCCGTTGTTGCGGCGATTTTTCTGATTGTTGTGGCCGATTCGATCTTTGCAATCATGTTTTATTATATGTAATGTCTTAAGGAGCATATTTTGGATACAGAAGGAAAAACCCCCATTATTGTTGTCAAAAATCTGACCGCCCGTTTCGGGGACAATGTTGTGTTTGAAAATGTCAATTTTCAGGTCTATAAAGGAGAAATACTGGTAATTGTGGGAGCCAGTGGGTGCGGCAAATCGACTTTGCTAAAAATCATGATAGGGCTGCAAAAGCCTTATGCCGGTCAAGTTCTGTATCAGGGGACCGATATTGTCAGTGCGGATGAAAAAGAACTTAATCAGTACAGGCAAAATATCGGAGTCCTTTTTCAATCTGCCGCTTTGTTCAGTTCAATGACGCTTAAAGAAAACATTGAACTGCCTCTTCAGGAATATACCGATCTCAATCCTGCCGTTATCGACACAATTATTAAAATGAAATTAGGCATGGTCAATTTGGCAGGTTATGAAAATCATCAACCTTCAGAACTTTCCGGAGGCATGAAAAAAAGAGCCGGCATTGCCCGGGCCATGGCGCTGGATCCACGGGTGCTTTTCTTCGACGAACTGTCCGCAGGGCTTGATCCGGTTACCGCCGCCGAACTTGATGATTTGATCATTAAAACAAACGATGCTTTGGGCACAACGATGGTCATCGTGACTCACGAATTGGAATCTATTTACAAGATAGCCCATAGGGTGTTAATGTTGGATAAAGAGGCTAAAGGCATTATAGCTGAAGGCAAACCAATCGATTTAAAAAATAATTCGTCTGATCCGCGGGTAATGAGTTTTTTCCTGCGCCAGAGACCAGTTGAGGCTGTCGAAAAGAGGTTTTATGTCAGTTAAAAGTTCAAAATATTTGATTGGTCTTTTCGTTATTATAGGTGTGCTGATTTGCGCAGCGGTTATAGTCTGGGTGGGCGCGGCCAGAATCTTTATGAAAGGCTCTCTCTATTCGGTTTATTTTGATGAATCCGTACGGGGATTGCAGGTGGATTCTGCGATTAAATATCGTGGCGTGGAAATCGGCAAAGTCCAGAGCATCGATGTAGCGCCGGATTATCGTCTTATTGAAGTGATTATGAAAATAGAGTTAGAGGGTGATTTACCAAAACAGACCATCGCCACGCTCAAGACGGCTGGCATTACCGGAATTGTCTTCATTGAGCTGGATCGGATCAATGCCGGAGAATTGGCCAATTCCCCTAAAATCACCTTCAAATCAAAATATCCGGTTATTCCCTCACGCAAGTCTGAAGTCAGCCGTTTTCTGGCAGATTCAGACATTATTATGCAGAATGTCAAAGAAATCGACTTCAAGGGTATTTCCGATCAATTAAAAAATACCTCCCAGGCCATCGAAAAATTCATAGAAGACAAGCGAATCAACAATATAATGAATCATCTGGAATCTACTTCCGACAATTTGGATCAGACGATTGCCAAAATCAACAAGACCATTTCTGAAGGTAAAGTGGATCGGGCAGTTAATGAAACAATGGGAGTTTTATCGGATGCCCGCCAATTAATCGGACAGGCAAAAAAAGAAATCGAAGTTTTGAACCTGAAAGAAAAATCATCTAGAACGGATGTTTTGCTCGAAAATATAGACAAAAGAACAAAAGCCATTACCAATGAATTACAGGATGCCTCTGAGCATTTACGGGTGACTTCGGAGAATCTGCAAAAAATTTCCGATAATTTAACAAAAAATCCATCAGAACTTATTTTCTCGAAACCGGCACCGCCGAGAAAAGCGATGGAGTAATGAGGGGAATTAATCAATGAGAAAATTATTAAAGCATTTGCTATCCAGCGGGAAACGAATACAATATTTTTATTTTATGATGATGATTTTATCATTTTTAATTTCCGGATGTGAAGTTGGTGTCAAGCCGCCATATGAAGTAGAAAACTACCTGTTGAGCTATTCAGCGCCGTCGTTTGATAAATTAGACAAGCTCAATATGTCTATCAAGTTTAACCGTTTTTCTATTGCCGCAGCCTATAATTCCGACAATATGATCTTTCGCAAGGATCCATATAGTTTTGATTACTTCAATTATTCCCGATGGGCAGTTAATCCGGCGGATATGATAGCCGATAGCCTTTTACGCGATATGAGAGGAAGCAGCCTTTTCCGTGCGGTTTTTTCCCGTTATGAAACGGAAGACGGACAATTCATAATTTCAGGCGGCATTGAGGAATTCTTCCTGCGTACAGATAAAATCGGTAAAACAGCGGTCGTCCGTATTATCGTTTCGTTGCAAGACACACGGGAAAAAGAAACCGAGAAAAGAATGATATTTCAGAAAAAATACTCTCGGGAAGAGCCTTTGCAAGAATCGTCTCCCCGGGGATATTGTCAGGCCGCAAGCGAGGCTGTCCGGATAATTTCGGAACAGATCACAAAAGATGTTTACACGAACATCAAAGCAACTATTCAATCAACGACAGGTAATCCATGAAAGAAATATCTCTTCAGACCAATTCCCGTGTCGAGATGATAGATGTTACAGCGACTGTCCAAAAAGCCGTTGGTGAAGAAAAAATCGAAACAGGCCTTTGCCTTGTTTACACGCCCCATACCACCGCCGCGGTAACGATCAATGAAAATGCAGATCCTGATGTGCCCCACGATATTCTTGAGGCTCTGGAGAGGGCAGTTCCCTTAAGAGCTAATTACCGTCACGCGGAGGGGAATTCCGCGGCACATGTTAAATCTTCTCTGGTTGGCGCATCAGAATTGGTCATCATTGAAAAAGACCGTTTGGTTTTAGGAACATGGCAATCAATATTTTTCTGCGAGTTCGATGGTCCCCGTACACGCAAATTGATCATAAAATTTATCAATACGAAATAGTTTTTCAAGCGAGCGATTTATGCGTCAGTTTCGTCAAATGGCTCATCTGTTATTTTTTTACTTTTACTCTGTCTTTTTGAATACCTTTATCATCTGTTCATGAATCAAACCATTGCTTGCCAGAATGCTCGGCGATTGTAAATTCCACTTTTCTCCCGTAATATCGGAAATAACGCCGCCCGCTTCTGTAACCAAAAGACCGCCTGCTGCTGTATCCCATGGTTTTAGTTTCAGCTCCCAGAAACCGTCAAACCGTCCGGCTGCAAGATAAGCGAGATCTAAAGCTGCGGCACCGGCACGCCGAATAGCTTGAACATTTATGGCCATCGAGTTAAAGTAATCAAGGTTATTTTCTTTACTTTCCCTGATATCATAAGGAAACCCGGTAGCCAGAAGGCTTTTGGAAAGATGATCACAATTAGAAACTGCTAGTTTTTTACCATTTAAGAAAGCGCCTTCACCACGTACAGCTACAAACATTTCTTCCCGCATTGGATCGTTAACGACACCTAAAACAATTTCACCTTCATTTTCCAGGGCAATGGAAACACAATAAACAGGATACCCGTGAGCATAATTTGTTGTCCCATCCAGGGGATCAATTATCCAACGTAGTTTCCCGTCACCGGTAATCGCCGGCGATTCTTCCGATAAAATTCCATGATCGAGAAAGTTATGGCTTATTGTTTCGATAATCAAATCTTCAGAGAGTTTATCCGCTTCAGTAACCAGATTAATTTCGCCCTTGTAATGAATTGTATGCGTTTTGTTAAATTTTTCTTTTAATAAATCGCCTGATTTTCGCGCCAAATCAACGGCAAATGATTTCCATTGCAACATATATAAACACACTCCAGCCATAATTATTTCATGCCAATTCGTTTTAATTCGCCTAGCAGGCCGTAATTACCTTACAGGAAACTAACATTGCCTGGGTGGCTGCTTCGAATCGAAATGGTATTAATTTATAGTAACAATAAAATCTAAAATAATTAAAGCAATAATGTGATAATTAGTTTTATTTTAAAGAGTTGTATTACAATAAAATTAATGTTAAATAATCATAAGTAAATGTCGTTATTTGTGACTCTATATGTTTGTAGAAAAAACGCCAAGTAATAATTTGCAGGAATTAAAAGCAGCGAGAGAAGCGTTAGGTCTTTCTCTTGAAGACGTATTTAAGCGAACACGCGTAAGAGTTGTTTATTTGCAAGCTATTGAAAATAAAGAATTTCATCTGCTACCGGTTCCCGTTTACACAAAGAATTTCATAAAAATTTACGCTCGCACTTTAGGAATTGACAGTCAGCCGATAATTAAAGATTACGAAGATTATCTTAACTCCTTAAAAGAAGCACAAACACCGCCTCCGGAAACTGTATCGGAGAAAAAGCATCTTTTTATGAGAATTACCGGTTATAAAACTTATTGGGTAATCGCTTTTGCTTTAATAGCTGTTATTATTGTTTCCTGGATAATTTATAAACAATACGAATCATCTTCGAATATAATTAACTCAACCGACAAAATCACCAATGCTGTCCGGGAGAATAATGATCAAAATGTAAAATCTTCGCTTGATGCGAGTGCTCCCGTAATACAGCAGACGAAAACTAATGCTGTGCCTGCGCTAGACGAAATTAATAAACAATTACCGGTTGAGAAGCAAATCCCTTCCGCCAAAATTGAAAACAGCGACGTAAAACCTTTTAAAAAACAAGTTTCGTCCCTTGTTGAAAATATGCAGACTGCACCGGGTAATGGAGAAGCCAATCTTTTGATTATTAAAGCGATTGAAGAAACGTGGATGCGTGTAAAAGTTGATCAAAACCCATCATTCCAGGTTTTGTTAAAACCTGGGGAAAAACTTGAACGTAAAGCGGGGAGATTTGATATCTATGTTGGCAATGCAGGCGGGATTAAAGTGCAATTTAAAGGTAAAGAAATAGAAGACTTGGGGAAGACAGGGGATGTAGTACATTTGCGGTTGCCATAATTTAAAAGAGTAAAATTTACGAGGCAATATTATGTTTGGAATATACATCAAGGAATTACTAATAATATTAGTAATTGTTTTGATTATTTTTGCCGCAGGGAAATTGCCGGAAATTAGTTCAGCTTTGGTTAAATGGATTAAAAAATTTAAAAAATCGGTTAACGCAAATAACGAAATTACCAATCAGTCATCAAAGAACGAAGACGAAAAAAAATAATTATTACCATGCAATAAAAGCGATTCAATGGTTTGTACTTTTTCACACAAAACCACACTTCTTCTATTTAAAATAGATTTAAAGAATTTTTTGAATAGCCTAATTTTATATGCTGTTAAGACAAAAAGCGCAGCAGGCGCATACGACTAAAATGGAACGTCATCTAATGGCGCGTTGCCATCATTAGAGCTTGCAGATGCGGCATCGAAAGATGTATCTTCTGTTTTATTTTGTCCCTTGGAATCGAGCATTTGCATATTAGATGCTATAATTTCCGTAGTGAAACGTTTAATACCTTCCTTATCTTCCCATGAACGCGTTTGAATACGCCCCTCTATGAAAACAAGCTTGCCTTTAACAAGGTAGTTGCCGCATATTTCGGCCAATTTCCCCCACGTAACGATTCTATGCCACTCTGTTTTTTGGACTTTTTCTCCATTTTTATCTTTCCATTGCTCATCCGTGGCTAAATTGAAATTTGTGACCATCGTGCCATCGGGCGTATAACGAACATCAGGATCCTTGCCCAGTCTTCCAATCAATATAACCTTATTTACCATTTCGCCCACCTCCTGTTTGTCAATGTTCGCTTATATACATAACATTACTGCTTGTGGCAAATTAATTTTGTGTAGAAAAATATTTAAAATATTATTTAGCATATTAATTAAGCAATAATGATCATACTTGACTATTTGGCAAAAAAAATATAGTTAAACAAACTTTGTAAAAGTGGAGAAATTATGGAAGATAATGAACTTTTAAATGTCCGTCTGGAAAAAATATCGGATTTAAAAGCAGCAGGGATTGATTTATATCCCAACGATATCAATCCCCAAAATACAACGGCAGAAATATTGGCTGGGTTTGGCAATTCCGACAGCGAAACTCTGGCGAAGTTAACAAATAGTTTTTCTATCGCCGGACGATTAATGGCCGTGCGTAATTTCGGTAAAGCGGCGTTTATAAAAATTCAAGATTACAAGGGCCAAATTCAAGGTTACATAGCAAAAAACATTCTCAGCGCTGAGGCTTATTTTGTTTTTAAAAAACTGGATATAGGTGATATTATTTACATTTCCGGAAAGCTGTTTCGCACTAAGACTGGTGAATTGACTATTGAGGCACAGGATTTAATCCTTCTTTCCAAATCCATTCGCCCCTTGCCGGAAAAATGGCATGGCCTTACTGATATCGAAACAAGATACCGCCAGAGATATCTTGATTTGATAGCCAACCCCAAGGTTAAAGAGATTTTTTATCGACGCAGCCGTATTATCAAACTTATCCGGCAATTTATGGACGAAAATGATTTTCTGGAAGTGGAAACGCCCATGATGCAGCCGCATGCGGGCGGTGCTATAGCTCGTCCTTTTAAAACTCATCATAATGCTCTGAATCTGGATTTTTACCTGCGGATTGCCCCTGAACTTTATTTAAAACGTCTTGTTACAGGCGGATTGGAGAAAGTCTACGAAATTAACAGAAACTTTCGCAATGAAGGCATCTCCACTTTTCATAATCCCGAATTTACCATGATGGAATTTTACCAGTCATATAGCACTTATGAAAATTTAATGTCCTTTACGGAAGAATTATTTGCCTTTATTGCCACAGATATATTTGGCGGGTTGAAATTTAATTATCAAAGTACAGAAATAGATTTGACCCCTCCATGGAGACGTATTTCTGTAAAAGATGCCCTCATACAAATAGCCGGCATGGAACCAGCCAGTTTGGAAGATCAAACCAAAGCTTTAGCCTTTGCCCAAAAAACAGGATGCAAGGTGAAAGATACCGATAATTTAGGAAAAATTTTAATGGCCATTTTTGATGAAGTTGTGGAAAAGAAACTTATTCAACCAACATTTGTGACTCATTATCCGGTGATTATATCTCCACTGTCCAGAAGATCAAAAAATGATACGGATCTCACAGACCGTTTTGAATTATATATTTACGGCAGAGAGATTGCCAATGCGTTTTCAGAGTTAAACGATCCAGTTGATCAAAAAGAAAGATTCCTGCAGCAATTACAGGAAAGAGAAGCTGGTGATGAAGAAGCTCACGAAATGGACGAAGATTACATCCGGGCATTGGAATATGCCATGCCGCCTACCGCCGGTGAAGGTATCGGTATCGATCGACTTGTAATGCTTTTTACAGATTCAGCTTCCATCAGGGATGTCATTTTATTTCCACTGTTAAAAACTAAACAGGATTGAATGACGATTAAATAATATTTTCTAAAAACAGGATTTGTCTCAAACTACAGGATATAATATTCTGATGACCTATGAACTTTTTATAAGTAAACGTTATTTGAGCGCAAAACGAAAACAGATATTTGTTTCGGTAATTACGTTTATATCTATCTCCGGTATTTTTTTAGGTGTGGCGGCCTTAATTATTGTACTGGCGGTTATGAATGGATTTGAAGAAGATTTGCGAACAAAAATTCTGGGAATAAAATCTCATATTGAACTGACAACCGATATGGCCGGTTCCATGAAAGATTATCAAAAGGTTGGCGAAAAAATTGCTGATGTAGAAGGAGTTGTTGCTTCCACGCCGTTTATTTACAGCCAGGCGATGATGCGCAGCAGTAATGGCGTCACGGGTGTGGTCATTCGCGCTCTGGATACTCAAAGCGCTTTTAAAGTGATCAATTTGGGAAAAGTCAAAGAAGGCAACATTGAATATCTCAATAAAATTCCTCATGAAATTTCTATAAATTATAAAAGTAATGGTGTGCCGCCGGATGGAATTGTTATCGGTAAAGAAATGGCCAGAAATCTGGGAGTCTTCCTTTATGATACTATAACCATTATTTCGCCCGTGAGTATTTCCACTCCCATGGGAATGGTTCCCCGCATGAGGAAATTTGTTGTTGTCGGAATATTTGAATCCGGATTCTACGAATACGATTCAACATTAGCCTACTTATCTTTAAAAAGCTGTCAGGACTTTTTGCAAATGGGTGATACTGTTACTGGAATTGATATCAAAGTTGATGATATTTATAAAGCGGACAGGATTGCCCAAAAAATTCAAAGCAAACTGGGATTTCCTTTTTGGACGCAAAACTGGATGCAAATGAATAAAAACTTGTTTTCCGCTTTAAAGTTGGAAAAACAAGTTATGTTTATTATTCTGAGTTTAATTGTCCTTGTCGCCGCGTTTAATATAATCAGCGCACTGATAATGATCGTAATGGAAAAAAACAAAGATATTGCTATTTTGAAATCAATGGGAGCGACTTCCCGAAGCATTATGAAGATATTCATTTATCAGGGTCTGATTATCGGTGTTATCGGCACGGCTCTTGGATGTGTTACCGGTCTGGCTGTGGCCCTTAATTTACAAAAGGTATCAATTTTTGTGGAGAAAGTTTTTCACTTTAAAATTTTACCCGGGGACGTCTATTATTTAAGTGAACTTCCTTCCAAGGTTAACTATAGCGATATTGCTATTATTATTGCCGGTACTTTGTTTATTTGTTTTTTATCGACAATTTATCCCTCTTTAAGGGCTTCCAAGACTGATCCTGCTGAAGCATTGAGATATGAATAAAATTAAGACGGCCAATGAATAATTTATGATTGTACTGGAAAATTTGTCAAAGACATTTTTAAAAGATGGAAATAAAATTAATGTTTTACGCGGTCTAAACCTTAAAATTAATAAAGGTGAATCCCTGGCAATCCTGGGTATTTCCGGTGCCGGTAAAAGCACTCTCATTCATATTATGGGAATGCTGGATCATCCTACGGAAGGTTGTCTTTTCATTGATGGCATGAACGTCTTTGAATGGGACGAAAATAAAAGATCTTCTTTTCGCAATTTGACTATAGGGTTCGTTTTTCAATTTAATAATTTGCTTCCGGAATTCAATGCCTTGGAAAACACCATGATGCCCGCCTTAATAGGAGGGATTCCAAAAAAGCAAGCGGGAGAAAAAGCTTGCAAATTGCTGAAGGAAGTTGGATTAGAGCATAGAATCAAGCACAAACCTGGAGAACTATCAGGCGGCGAACAACAGCGTGTGGCTATTGCCCGTGCTCTTATTATGGAACCGGAAATATTGCTGGTTGATGAACCAACGGGAAATCTTGACACGGAAACAGGAAAAAAGATAGAAGATATTCTGGTGAATTTAAATACGTCAAAAAAAATTACTCTTGTTACTGTGACTCATAACAAATTACTGGCAGAAAGAATGTCCGACAGGATTGTTTTGCACGATGGGAAAATTTATGAATATAAATAAAATAATGCGTCAAACTTTGTTAGCCTTTTTATTTTTAGTTATTCTTTTTGTTCCGCAAGCTCATTCTATGGAAGCGAAAAAAATAATAATAATGCCTTTTGAGATTTACAGCAATGACGATAAATCTGCCATCAGGGAATCTCTGTATAAAAATTTGTCAGAGGAATTCAAAAAAGAAAAATATATTCAAATAATTCCGGCAGATAACTTTCTTAAAAACTATATAAAAATTGATGAAAGAAAGGCAATTAGTAATGGAAAATCCATGGGTGCTGATTTTGTGATTATAGGTAGTTTGACTCAATTAGGCGAGTCTTTGAGTATTGATGCCAGAATAATTGATGTTGCCCAGGGAAATATTGCGTCTACAGCTTCTGCTCAAGGCAAAGGTTTAGTCAACCTTGGTACCATTGTTACACAATTAAAGAAGGAAATTCTTGCTCGCATCGGATTAGTTCAGAGTATAGCTAAGATTGAAATTCAAGGGAACCGAAAGATAAATGCTTCAGCAATAATTGCGAAAATTAAAAGTAAAGTAGGCGATAATTTTTCCGAAGCAGATGTCGCGTCCGATATTAAAACAATTTTTAAAATGGGTTTCTTCTTAGACGTTACGGCGGAGGAAACATCCATACCGGAAGGAAAAGTCGTCACTTTTATTGTGCAGGAAAAGGGACTTATTTCAGAAATTCGTTTTAATGGCAATAAAGCATTAAGTAAAGATGATATTCAGGAAGTTATGGAAACGAAGACCAAGCAAAACCTGAATCAGGAGCAAATTAAAGCTGATATAGAAAAAATAAAAGCCCTTTATGACACTAAAGGTTATTACAATGCCGAAATAAACGATAGAGTCGAAAAGGACGGAGAGAAAGATTTCCGCGTAATTTTAGATATCAAAGAAAATGATAAACTCTACATCAGGTCAATTACTTTCGAAGGAAACGAAACCTACACCTCAAAAGAACTAAGAAATATGATGAGTACTGCCGAATACAGCATTTTTCATTTCTTCAACGATGCCGGTTTACTCAAGCGTGATCAACTTAAACAGGACGCTAGTAAATTAACCGCTTATTATTATAATAATGGCTTTATTAATGCTCAAGTCGGCGAACCGGAAATAAGTACCGATAAAAAAGGAATTTACGTAAAAATTAAAATTAAAGAAGGTAAAAGATTTAAAGTAGATAAAGTGGAAATTTCTGGTGATTTACTGCAAAAAACCAGAACGGAATTATTTCAATCCCTGAAAATAAAAAAGGGCGATAATTATAGCCGCGAAGCAATTATGAAAGATATAGATTTCTTAACTCAATCATGCAATGATGAAGGTTATGCTAATGCAGATATTAATCCCAAAATCAACACCAGAGAAAATGAGCAGCTGGTTGATGTGGATTATCAAATCACTAAGGGCGAACAAGTTTATATTAATCATATAAATATTTCCGGCAATAACGTTACACGTGACAAAGTGATCCGGCGTCAGTTAGAAGTCGTTGAAGGTGATCTTTATTCCGGCAGCAATTTGAAAAAAAGTTATAATAATTTAAACAGACTGAGGTATTTTGAAGAAATAGATTTTCAAACGGAAAAAGGACCTGATAAAACTAAAGAGGATATCAATATCCGCGTTAAGGAAAAAAGTACGGGTACTTTTATGGTGGGTGCCGGTTATAGTGCCGTTGATCAGGCTGTTATTATGGCGCAGATCACCCAACAAAATTTTCTGGGCTATGGTCAGATTTTGAGTCTGAAAGCATCCTTAGGTTCCACTACCAATGATATTGATTTGTCTTTCACAGAACCATGGCTATTTGATCTGCCGATCTGGTCTAAAGCGGACATCTGGAAGTACAAAAAGGATTATGATTATTACTCTCTTGATTCACGCGGCGTGGGATTAACTTTAGGTTACCCCATATGGGAAAAGATTATGGGCTCAATAGGTTATAAATTTAGTGCCGATGATATTGACAACGTTTCAGATTTAGCTCCCATTCAAATTTTAGATCAAGAGGGCCAGACAATAACGAGTGCCGTAACATTATCTTTAAATCGTGATTCGACTGATGATTATATTTTCCCTTCCCGAGGAATAAAGGCTGGTATTTCAGTTACGGAAGCAGGAGGAATATTACAAGGCGACGCCAATTTTACACAATATGGAGCAAACTTATCTACGTATTTCCCTCTGCCCTTAGATGTTGTTTTTGCAGCTAAAGGCAGAATCGGCTATATTCAGGCCCATGATGGGACAGCAATTCCTATTTTCGATAGATATGTTTTAGGTGGAATCAATACTTTGCGTGGCTTTCGTTATGTTGGCCCTACTAATCCGGGAACGGAGGATGTAATTGGCGGCACAACTATGTTAAACTTTAACTTTGAACTGGTATTCCCTTTTATTAAAGATTCCGGCATGAAACTAGTTGCTTTTTATGATGCCGGTAACGCCTGGAATGACAATTATTACATTAATGATTTACGGCAATCCGTCGGATTAGGTCTTCGTTGGTATTCACCGATCGGTCCTTTAAGACTTGAATATGGTTACATAGTTAATCGTGGAGGAATAAATGATGACTCACCTGGACGCTTCGAATTTACGATCGGAGCGCCCATGTAAACAAAAATAGAGTGAGCAAAATTTTTTTAACCACAAATAATTGGAGAGGAGATTCTATATGAAAAGAAGTATTTACCTGATGACAATAATTACCTTGTTGGTTTTTGTCTGGAGCGCCAGTTCTTTGGCCGCGGATAAAATTGGCGTTATCAATTTGCAGGAAATAATGCAAAATTCCAACGCTGGTAAAAAGGCTGCGGAAGATTTTAAAAAATTTTACGAAAAGGAAACTCAGGACATCAAATCATCAGAAAAAGATTTAAAGAAAATGAAGGAAGATTTGGAAAAACAAAGTTCAATCATGACTCAGAGCTCACGAAATGAAAAGGAAGCTGCTTATCAAAAGAAATTGCGGGATTATCAATTACTGGTCAATGATACAAATGAAGAGCTTAAAAAACGCGATCAAGAGATGGCTCAAAAGCTGATGCCGGGAATAATTAAAATTGTCCGCTCTATAGCTGAAAAAGAAAAATACACTTTGGTTATTGATGTGGCAACCATACCGATACCTTACTATGCTAAGGAAATTGACTTTAGCAAGAAGGTTGTTGAAGAATACAATAAAGTTAAATAACGGGACAATCTTCACACAATGAAAATGACGATTGCGGAGATAGCCTTGTTTCTTGGCGGCACTGTCACTGGAACGGATGATACAATTATCAGAAATATCCGGTCCATTGAAGAAGCAAATGAAGGTGATCTGACCTTCATTGCCAATAAGAAGTATTTAAAGAAACTGAAGCTGACAAAAGCATCGGCTATTCTTGTTTCTCCACGAACAGCGGAAGAAGGTAAGAATTTAATTGTTGTGGCTGATCCTTACGCCGCTCTGGGAAAATTATTAAAACTTTTTTATCCACTGGAACATGGCCGCAGTGGTGTAAGTCCTGATGCCTATATTGAAGATGGCGCTATAGTATCTCCCGAAGCAACAATATTCCCCCGTGTTTTTATCAGCAAGGGAGCAAAGATAGATAAAGGAACTGTCATTTACCCCGGTGTTTTTATAGGAAGAAATTCTTCTATAGGCGAAAACTCAACCCTATACGCCAATGTTACTGTTTATCATTCTTGTATTATTGGTAAACGGGTAATTTTGCATTCTGGAGTTGTGATCGGCTCTGATGGATTTAGCTTTGCGTCCCCTGGAGTAAACAATACTAAAGTTCCTCAAGTCGGTTTTGTGCAAATTGATGATGATGTGGAGATCGGCGCCAATACTACTATTGACAGAGCCGCTTTGGAGAAAACCTGGATTCAACGCAATGTTAAAATTGATAATCTTGTCCAGATTGCCCATAATGTAGTTATCGGTGAAAATTCAGCTATTGCCGCCCAGGTCGGAATTTCCGGGAGCACCAAGCTGGGAAAAAGTGTTATTGTTGGCGGACAGACAGGCATGGTCGGACATATTAATATCGGCGATAATGTAATGATTGCAGCTAACTCAAAAATTCATAAAGATATTAAGTCAGGTGAAATTGTCGGCGGAGCGCCACAAATGCCTTTTAAGGAGTGGCTGCAGGTCGAAGCTTGCCGGTCAAAACTTCCAGAGATGAGAGCAACGCTGAAAGATCTTGTGAAAAAGGTCGATGATCTCCAGCCGAAAAAATAAATTTTTTATAGAAGGTTAGATAAATGAAAATTCACCCTACGGCAATTATCTCGCCCGACGCCCATCTGGAAGAAGGTGTGGAAATAGGTCCCTACAGCATCATCGGCAGTGACGTCAAGATCGGTAAAAACACATTGATCGGTCCGCATACCGTCATCGATGATTATACGCATATAGGCGAAGGTAATCGCATCTTTCAGTTTTGTTCTATCGGCGCACCTCCGCAGGATTTGAAATTCGGCGGGGAAAAAACCCGGGTAATTATCGGCAACTTTAACACCATCCGGGAATTTGTAACAATTCATCGCTCCACAACTGCCGATATCGGTGTAACGATCATTGGTGACCACAACCTGCTGATGGCTTATACCCATGTTGCCCACAACTGTAAGTTAGATAATAATATCATCATGTCCAATGCTGCAACTTTAGCAGGACACATTCACATTGAAGATTATGCCATTATCAGCGGTCTTACCGGAATCCATCAATTCTGCCGTATTGGCGAACACTGCATGATCGGCGGTGCGTCCGCCGTTGTTAAAGACATTCCTCCGTACGTTATTGCTCAGGGTAACCATGCCAAACTTTTTGGCTTGAATTTGATTGGTTTAAAAAGAAGAAATTTTTCTGAAAATACTATTAAAGCGATCAGTGAGGCCTACCGCATTATTTTTCGTTCCAAACTGCTACTGGAAGACGCGATAAAAAAGGCGGAAGCTGAAGTGGAAAATCTACCGGAAGTAAATCATTTTATAAAATTCATTAAAGAATCGGAAAGAGGTGTTTGCCGTTAAAGAATATCATATGAAAAAGAAGAAGCTTAAGGTAGGCGTTGTCGGCATCGGGCATCTGGGAAATTATCATCTGCAAAAATACCAGAAACTGGGGAATTGTGAAGTTGTTGCCGTAGCCGATCCCCTTGTGGAAAGAGCGCAAAAAGCGGCCGGCATTTATAATTGTCTTGCTTTTTCTGATCATTGTTCCATGCTCGATAAAGTTGATGCCGTTAGCATTGCCGTGCCTACAGGAGAACACTATAAGGTCGCCAGAGATTTTCTGGCAGCCGGTGTCGATGTTTTGATAGAAAAACCGATCTGCGCGACTTTGAAAGAAGCAGATGAATTAATTGATCTGGCGCAGAAAAAAAAACTTATTCTGCAGGTTGGTTTTGTTGAAAGATTCAATCCCGCGATCATGGCGCTGGAAAAAGTTATCACCAAACCAATGTTCATTGAAGCGCACAGGTTGCATCCGTTTTTCGAGCGTGGCACTGATGTTGATGTCATCCTGGATTTGATGATTCACGATCTCGACATCATTCTTAAATTTGTCGAATCTCCACTTACCAGTGTTGAAGCCGTTGGAGTTCCAATTCTTTCCGATAAGATAGATATTTCCAATGTGAGAATTTCTTTTGATTCGGGCTGTATCGCCAATATTACAGCCAGTCGAATAAGCGTCAAGACCATGCAAAAAATTCGTTTCTTCGGAATGGAAGGATATCACTCCGTGGATTGTCAGAAACGGGAAATCTTGTCTTTAGGTAAAGGAAAAAACGAGGCCGGTCAGTTACAAATATTACAAAACAATATTGAAGTGGGTAGCCATGATCCCCTGGAAGAGGAAATTCGTTCTTTTACCCATGCCGTGATCAATCGTTCCCGACCGCTTATTTCCGGTGAAGATGCCCGCAAATCTCTGGAGTTGGCTATTGATATAATAAACAAAATGAAGGTTGCCGAGGTCATATAACATGATTCCGATGGTGGATTTGAAGAGACAGTATCACAATCTGAAAAAAGAAATTGATGCCGCAATCAGCGACGTTTTAGAACAAACACGTTTTATTCTTGGACCTAACGTTAATGCTTTGGAAGAAGAAGTTGCCGCTTATCACGGTCTGCCTTACGCGATCGGAGTTGCTAATGGCACTGATGCTTTGCTTCTGGCGTTACGGGCATGTGGTATTAACGAAGGCGATGAGGTAATTACTACTCCTTTTACGTTTATTGCTACAGCGGAAGTAGTGGCTTTTTTAAAAGCCAAACCTGTTTTTGTGGATATTTGTCCTGATACATATAACCTGGATTGCAATCAGATTGCTGATAAAATAACACCAAGAACAAAAGCAATTATTCCGGTGCATTTATTCGGCCATCCTGCAGATATGACGCCCATTATGGAAATAGCCAGAAAACACAATCTTAAAGTGATTGAAGATTGCGCGCAGGCCTTCGGGGCCAAATACAATGGCATGAAAGTTGGCTCTATCGGCGATGCCGGCTGTTTTAGTTTCTTCCCCAGTAAAAATCTGGCTGGTTACGGCGACGGCGGTATGGTCATCACGAAAAACGAAGAAATAGCCGGGAAAGTAAAAATGTTGCGCAATCATGGCAGTTTGAAGCGTTACTATCATCAGGAAATCGGTCACAATAGCCGTCTTGATGAGATTCAAGCCGCCATAATTCGTGTTAAACTCAAAAAAATAGATGAATTTAACGCGGCGCGCCGTCAAAATGCGGCTGCTTATTGTGCGGCCATCAATAATAAGAATATAAATTTGCCAGTTGTTGCTGCCGGTTGTGAACATGTTTATCATCAGTTTACTATTCGTGCGAAAAATCGTGATGTTCTGGCTGATGCTCTTCAAAAAAAAGATATCTCCTCGGCTATTTATTATCCGGTGCCTCTGCACCAGCAGGAAGTTTTTCTGAAGTTATATAATGTATCAGTAAAATTG
>JBEKJX010000025.1:0-19490 GCA_050011015.1 Smithella sp. | reverse complement strand
CTCTTCCGCATGAATCGATGGCATCAGGCATGAAGCGCGCGGGAATCAGGATAAAAGCCAGATCCAGAATCACCGGCAATTCGCCAACGTCCTTATACATCTTGATGCCGTCTACATGGAGATCGCTTGAGCGGGAGTTTACACCGAAGATGCGCCCGATATATCCCCAACGGATGAGGTTTTCCAGAACAAGGCGCGGGATGTTGTCAGGTCTTGATGATAAGCCGATGATGGCAATGGATTTTGGATAGAAGAGTTTTTCCATGATATCCTCATAAATAATTATTGCTTGTTGAAAATTTACATTCCGGCAAATTGATTATAGAAGTTCCATAATTGTGTGTCAATGAATTCATTACCACAAATGTACCTGCCTTCCTCGTATGAACACACGATTTCAATGAGATTACGATTAGCACGTCATTCAGACTAATACGTCGACTTTAGTGGAACCATTTATATAAGAATACTTTACCTCATAACCGAGTTCCCGAATGATATGTTTTATGATTTTGTTTGTTGAATCGAGTATGGATACGAAACTGGAAATACCATGCTCCTTGCCAACAGCGAGTATTTTTTCCAGTAATGATTTACCAAGACCATTATGCTGCCAGTCGTCACGGACCACAATAGCAAAGTCCGTAGCATTATCTTTAGGATCATAACCATAACGACCCACAGCAATGATGGAATCTTTTCCATCTTCTTGGATCACAGCGGCAAGGGCAAAATTTTTATTATAATCGATGTGGGTTGATCGAAAAAGCAAATCTTCCGGAAGTGCGTTAAGAGGCGTCAAAAAGCGCAGATATTTAGAATCATCATGAAGCTTGTTGAATAAATCTACAATAAGATGTTCGTCTGTCTGCAAAACAGGCCTGATAAACACAGTTTCCCCATTCTTAAGAGTAAACCAACCTTCATATTGAGCGGGATAGTCTTCATTAAAAATTTGCGGCATTTTCATCTCTCCGAAAAATACAAGAACTTGACGTTCCTGCCAATTTATATGTTATCAAATTTATACCTTATGGCTTCATCCTTTGTTTCTGATCACGATAGACTCAAAGACATCGAAACCATGTTCTCATCTTTGGTATCTAATGTGAAATCGCAGCGCCGGAAAATTCTTATCATGGCGTAATTTTCCTGGAGCGTTTCAGCGCGAATGGTTTTGTAGCCTTCCTTTTTAGCCAGTTCAATACATTGTTCCGACAATAAATGCCCCAGGCTCTTATTCTGCCATGGATCGGAAATAATGATCGCGTATTCCGCTTCGCCTATAAAGCGTTTGTTTTTAATTAAACGGGCAATCCCCAGGAATTTATATTTATCGCCATCCTTCATTTCTGCGACGACGGCGATTTCATCCTCCGGATTGAGATTGCAGAAACGCTGGGCACGTTCCGGCGTGGCCGAAAAAGGCGATAAGAACCTCAGCCACAGAGACTTTTGCGAACAACCGTTAACGAAATCCGTCCACAGACCGATATCCTTGGGATTGATGAGGCGCAGACGCACGGGCATGTCATCGACGGAGATCGAATCCTTCGTTAGGTGACGGGCGATGGAATCGGCAATGGCGCTCTGACGTCTTACTCCGTAATGATACATCTGGCTCAGGACTTCCGCCGCCATTTCCGCTGTGGAATAAACAGGAATGCCGGCCTGTTCCATCTTAACGACATCATCTATCATAAATTCCTTGCAAGCCACACAGCATACGACCGGTTTCCCTTTGTAATCTATGTCTTTCATGGTATCCACAAAGGAATTCAGCATCTCGCCCTGGATAATCACAATGAAGCTGTTAACGTCGTGGCTTTCAATTCCGATTTCAATCAGATTTTTTACCTGCTGAGGCGTCATGGAGAAAGAGCAGTCAATGGGATTTCCGGCACTGGCATAATCGGGCAGAACATTTTTTAGCCGCTTTTGAAAATAAGGTTCCAGCGCGGCCAGCCTCATATCGGAGAGATAAAGCATATCGGTAGCCGCCACGCCCATCGATCCGGTATAAGTAATCACCAGGACGCCGTTGCCTTTAGGGACGGGCTGTTTGGAAAAAGCGCGCGTCAGCGCGAACAGATGCTCATTGTCTCTTGCCCGGATCAAACCGCTTTGTTTAAAGGCCGCGTTGTTGACTTCGTCATTACCGGCCAGTGAGGCGGTATGTGAGGAAACGGCTTTTTTGCCGGCTTCCGTCCGCCCCGATTTCAGAACAATTACCGGTTTGCGGATCGCCGCCCGGCCGGCCACGTCCACAAAGCGCTTGCCGCTGCGGATGTCTTCCATATACATGACAATGACAGAGATATGATCGTCGTCGCTTAAGTATTCCAGAATATCTGTTTCATTGATATCCATTTTATTGCCGATGGTCGCCACGATTCCGAAATCCAGAATATTACTCAATCCGGTAAGAATACCGGCCGCATAAACTCCGGCCTGCGCGACCATGCCGACATTGCCCCTGCGCAAATCGGAAAGTAATCCGATGGATTGTACCATATTGTGGTGCGTGTTGATGACGCCGGAACAATTAGGGCCAAGAACGCGGCAGCCATGCTTGCGAATGATCTTTTCGATCCTTTCCTGCGCTTGTTTGCCTTCTTCGCCGCTTTCGGCAAATCCCGCGGCTTCCACAACCACATACTTTATTCCTTTCGCGCAGCAATCGGCAATGGCGGTCTCTACCGCTTTGGCCGGAACAATAATGACAGCCATGTCAACCGGCTCCTGCACATCCAAAATAGATTTGTAGGCTTTGATTCCCTTGATGGAATCTTTTCCCGGATTTATCGGGTAAAGTCTGCCGGGGAAATCATGATTGATAAGGTTCCAGAAGACATTATAGCCGAGTTTCCCCTTGACGTCGGAAGCGCCGATTACCGCGATGCTTTTCGGATAGAAAAAATCCCGCAGGCTTTCACGCCCCGTAGGCGTTATATTTTCTTCGGGTGAAACCTCACTGACAAACATCCGGGCGTCCACGGTCACGTAACCGTCCGGATAGAGAAACAGGGGATTGAGATCCAGTTCATGGATTTCCGGATTTGCAATCACCAGTTGGGATATTTTTAAAAGCAGTTGCTGAAGCGAGACCAGATCGACGGTCTGTCCCCGATACCCTTTCAGGATGTCCGAGCCGCGGATGTCTTCGATCATTTGGGCGGTGTCTTTTTCAGTAATCGGCAGAATGCGAAAAGAAACATCACGCAGGACTTCCACAAACACGCCGCCCAAACCGAACATGATCAGCGGGCCGAAGGTGGGATCGCGCGTCACACCGATGATGGCTTCAATGCCCTGCCTGGCCATGCGCTGTACGGCAACGCCCTCGATATGCTGATATTTGAATGTCTCGATAATTTCACGGTATGCCCTGCGGACGTCCTCGTTACTTAGCAGATTGAGCTTGACGCCGCCGGCATCTGTTTTGTGAACGACATCCGGAGAGACAATTTTCAACACCACGGGGAGCCCGACTTTTTCACTGATAGCAAGCGCTTCATCTTCGGAGCGGGCAACCAGAAAGCCCGTGGTCGCAATGCCTATCCCTTCAAGGATTTCCTTGCTTTCGTGTTCCATCAGATAGCTGCGGTTTTCCCGGACAGCCTGATGGATAATTTCCGATAATTCATCTTTCAGCAGTCCGGATTGCCCGGAAGATGGGATACCTTTATCCGACGCCACCCTCCTTGATCCTGAAATTTCTTTGCCCATAATGTCCTTCCCTGACATATTTATCCCCTTTCTTTTTTGTTCAGCATCAAAAAGATACGGAACTTAATCACAATAATAAATTAATACAGACATTGAAAAGATAATATCGGCAGAAGTCTTATTTGTGTGTCAGAACAATACCGTATGCTATGACGGTTTTTGTCTGACATGGCAAAGATATCTTAAAGGAGGATATTCTAATGGATGAGCATATTATGGACAGCGTACAGTGTGAGCTCGGCGTTTTTTTTCATGGCCATCTTGGACATAATGCGGGTGCGGTAAGTGCTGATGGTTTTGACGCTCAAACAGAGTTCATCGGCGATATCGGAAACGGACTTTCCTCCAGCCAGCATAAGCATCACCTGATGTTCACGGTTGGAGAGCCGCTCGTGGGGAAGCTTCTGAGTGTCTATTTCCAGTTCGTCAGCCAGTTTTTCCGCCAGGGATAAGGTGACATATTTCCCTCCGCCGGCCACCTTGCGGATGGCGCCGATGAGTTCCTGCGGAGCGCTGGCTTTGGTGAGATAGCCCGACGCGCCGGCGCGTAGCGCGCGCACCGCGTATTGCTCTTCGGGGTGCATACTTAAGATCAGCACGGCGAGTTTCGGACGCTGATTTTTAATGTCTTCCAGAACCTCAAGGCCGCTGCGTCCCGGCATGGAAATATCCAGAAGAACAACGTCATAATCATGTTGCAGAACTTTTTCCAGCGTTTCTGAACCGTTTTGCGCTTCATCCTTGACGGCCATATCTTTCACATCCGCCAGAATCTGCTTGACACCCTGGCGCACGACGGCGTGATCATCGGCAACTAATATGCGTATCATGATGGTTGTTCTCCTTTGCCCAGTGGAATTAAAACTTTAACCATTGTTCCGGACGGTTTTACGTTGCGGACGTGAACAGTGCCGCCCCAGAGATGGGCGCGTTCACGCATGCCGATCATGCCGAAGGACTGGGTATCATCAATCTGCCATTGTGTGATACCGATTCCGTTGTCCGTCACTTCCAAACGCAGTTCGTTTTCGTTTTCCGTGAGGCTCACCTTACAGAGCGTGGCCCTGGCATGCCGGGCAATATTGGTGAGAGTTTCCTGAAAAATGCGGAAAATGGCCGTGGCCTGTTCCTTATTAATCACACTATCGCCGCAACCAATATGCGCCTGGCAGCGAATGCCGGAGCGCTTCTGAAAATCGGCCGCCTGCCATTCGATGGCCGCCGCCAGTCCCAGATCATCGAGCAGGCTGGGGCGCAGTTCGGTAGTAATGTTGTGCACGCTTTCAATGGTCGCGTCGACCAGTCCCGACATGTTTTGTGTTTTTTCCCGGATGCTTTTATTGCCGGCCGGAAGCCGGTTTATAAGCCAGGACAGGTCCATTTGCAGTGCGGTGAGCGATTGTCCCAACTCGTCATGGATTTTACGCGCTACGCGCGTGCTTTCTTCTTCGCGCACCGACTGAAGATGAACGGACAGATTTCGCAGTTCCTGACGTGAACGCTTCAGATCTTCCTGAGCTTTTTTCTCCGCCGTAATATCTTCATAAGTGACCACGATACGCTTCTCGCGCAGTTTTTCCCCGATACGGGACGCTTTCATCCGGCAGATAATTTCCTCCCCGTCCTTGCGCAGACAGGGAAACTCCGTTTCATACGTCCGCTGATGCTCAAGGGTAGAATAAAAGATGTCGCCGATTTTATCCGCATCTTCTTCGCTGCGATAAATCATGGTGATACTCTTACCGATAAGTTCTTCGCGGTGCCAGCCGAAGATGATCTTGACAGCATGATTGGCGAAATTAATGCGTCGTTCATGGAGGCCAAGAATGGCCTGAGGGATCGCGTCGAGAATGGATGATTCCAGCGCTTCAAGTTCTTCAAGCCGTCTGCCTGCCTCCTTACGCTCGGTCACATCCATGGAATTGCCCAGGATGGCGCGCTTCCCTTTGAACGTAATCGACATAACTGTTTCCATGATCCATTTGATCCGGCCATCCTTGGTCAGAATGCGAAATTCATAGGGTGAAAAACGCTGCTCTTTGAGCATCATGATCGCGTATTTGGCTGTTTTGCGCCGGTCTTCAAGCAGGATAAGACTGGCAGGATCCATTTTAAGCATTTCGCTTTCACTGTAACCGGCATAATCCAGGAAGTGATGATTGACAAACTGAAATCGTTTGTTCTGCATGATATAAAATCCTACCTGGGAACTCTGTGCCAGGATTTTATATAAATCTTCTTCAGACGCTAACTTTGAATAATTCTGGCCGTTGTTCGACAACTGCGTTTGTAGATGATTAACCAGATCAATCAATTCTTTTTTTGACTTTTCCCCCAGGTTCATGGGCTGCTCCACCGCGTGAAAATTTCGTGGTCAATAAGACACTTTATCTAATCACAATTGACGGGAAAAATAAATAGTTGTCTCTGAAAAAGTACATTTTATCTGCAATCATCAACTTTAACGAAATTGCGTGATTTCAATTAGTAATAAACGCAATTAATGATCGATGCTCGAGTGCGAGCATTGATTCCATGCTTTATTTTTCGTGATTAATATTCAATTGACACAGGATCATTCTTCATATATTTCCAGCATCAACGAATAATGGTATTATGCCAATTCTAAATTAAAGATGATATTGAGACGGCTCGGCCCCAGGCGTCGAGGCGTATTTTACAAACGTTCCGGGAAGCCGACAACCTTGGCCTGCGCCGGGGCAGGCTGTGCCAACAAAGATGGCGCTTTAATTTAAATTGGTTAATTGAATGGAGCTGTCTTATGAGTAATGCTTTAATCGGTCCCATGCGGCCTAACTTTCTTGTTTTAACACCGGCTTGCGTACTGCTGGGAATCTCGACTGCCTATTGGTCGGGCGCTTCTCTTGATCTGTTATATATTATTCTTATATTAGCAGGCGCTCTCATGGCGCATACCAGCGTCAACGCGCTTAATGAATATTTCGACTTCAAGAGCGGACTCGATCTTATCACCGTGAAAACACCCTTTTCAGGCGGGACAAAGAGTCTGCCTGAAAACCCTGAAAAGGCTCACCTGGCATTGATTACCGGTCTGGTCAGTCTCGCTCTAGTGGCTGCTATCGGCATATATTTCCTGATGGAACGCGGGCCGTGGTTATTGCCTGCCGGCATCCTCGGGATTATACTCATTTATTCTTATACCCCGTTCATTACGCGCCATCCGATCCTGTGTCTGATTGCCCCCGGCCTTGGCTTCGGGCCATTGATGGTGATGGGCACCGATTTCATGTTAACCGGTCATTATACCTGGAATGCGGCATGGGCTTCTCTTGTGCCTTTTTTTCTGGTCAGCGATTTGCTGCTTCTTAATCAGTTTCCCGATGTTGAAGCTGACAGGCAATTTGGCAGAGACCATCTGCCCATACGAATCGGACGCCCCTCCAGCGCCATCGTGTATAATGTTTTTTTGATTTTGACATATGTGTCGATTATCGCAGGATGTCTTTTGAAAATGCTGCCTCCGGGAGCGCTTACGGGGCTGGTTACATTGATTTTGGCTGTTCCGGTGATGCGCGGCGTCGTGCGCCATGCCGATGATATCCCCGGCCTCATTCCGTTTATGATTAAAAATGTGATTATCAATATCAGTACGCCGGTGTTTGTCGCCTTGGGATTGTTTTTTGCACACCGGTGAAAATAAAAAAATGGAGAAACGTATGTTGAAAAACAAAATGTTCTGGTATTTCTGCATGATGCCCGGCGCTGTGGCCGGCTGGCTTTTCACTTTGTTCGGATTATTATTCCCGATTCAGAATGAAACCATAAAGATTTTGTGGATCATTGTTGCCTGCACCTGGGGCATTGGTCATATACTTGAGCTTGCTGTTTCCATTCCGATTGGAAGATCGAAAGGCGTTTCCGTGAAAACAACCTTGCTGAAAACCATTGCTTTAGGTTTTACGTGGTGGGTGCCGCTTAAGATGGGAGTTACCGTTAAATAAATTTAATTTGTGACGAAACACATATTTGAAGAGGATATCATGCCTGACGAAATTGAAGTTCCAACAGAAAAGTTACACGAATCCATTCAGGAGGAAGCCGAAAAAACCGGGGAAAGATGGGTGCTTCTGGTGGCTTTAAGCACGGCCATCCTTGCCGTATTTGCCGCCCTGTGTTCACTGATGGCAGGTCATCATGCCAATGAAGCGCTCATTGAGCAGATCCAGTCATCAGATCAATGGGCATATTATCAGGCAAAGGGCATCAAAGCCGCGGTTCTCGAAAGCAAGATCGAAACACTACAGGCATTAGGTAAGCAGATCTCTATAAAAGACGAAGAGAAGGTTAAGAATTATAAAAAAGAACAAAAGGAACTTGAAGAGCAGGCGAAAGAAAAGCAGACGTCTTCTTCCGCTCATCTAAAGGCTCATAAAACACTGGCCAAGGCAGTTACTGTCTTTCAGATAGCCATTGCCGTTTCAGCCATATCTGTTTTAACCAGAAGAAAATGGCTCTGGTATGGCAGCAACGTTCTCGGACTGTTCGGCCTGATATTTCTGCTGCAAGAATTGCTTTAATGCAAGCTCACCACGATATTTCCGCTATCAAGAGTGCCGGATAACTCTTGATAGCGTTTTTATAGTGTTATGATTAACCCTTCATGAATGCATAAGCCAAAAACCGCAGCGAATCTTTTTATGGTTTTGCAGCTTTTTTTGCTGCCAGAGATCCCAGTATCTTCACGATGCACAGTATACCTGCAATGAACAGGCCCCCTCCCACGATTTCAACACCCATCCATTCAAAGACGACATTGGGATTGGACGTCGGAGCCATGGCCGCCACTGCAGCCACCAGAAAATACATGAAACAATAGTTGTTGAATAAAATGGGGACAATTTCTCCAAGAGCAACTATTAAGTATACAAAACCCAGTATGTAAATTAACTTTGCCAACTCAAGTCCAAGGGAAGGAGCTGCGGCGGTGAGGAACATTTTAATGATAATGAGATTCGCGATTCCAAACAAACCACCCACAAGAATACTGGCGGCCTTTTTCGTATCCATGTGCGCTTCAAAGAAAAAGATCATGACCATAAACGCCGGCCATGTCGCCAGTTTGAATTTGTTGAGGACGATCTCTCCAATTGCAATAAGGACGATAAGCAATAATCCGAAAATTAATCTATCTTTACTTAATTTAGCCATTTTTGTACCCTCCTTTTCGCTATTTTTTTAATTATATCAATTTATGTATGAAATTCAAACATAAAGAAACATGCAATAAGATAGCTATTAGACAAAGGTTTATTCCAAATGGATACATGACTGAAATTCCATGATGTTGGCGGAAAAAATCATTGTCGCCACGCCAATCTGTTCATAAAATCAGCCACTTTCGGAAACACATCACGGGTAATTTCACCTCTGACGATACCATGAAGATGAAAGTGAACTTCCTTATATATTTTGTCGGAAGATAAAATACGGTCATATATTTTCCTGCCGCTGCGGCCTGCTACCTTGGGATCGTTGTCCGCTTGAATGATCAGTGCGGGAATGAAAAGAGTGGGAAGCGCCGCGTATACTTTTCTCATCAGCGCCTTGACCTGCACAATGCTCCGTACGGGACATCGGTGATAGTTGATCTGCGGGTTGTCGGGATGGTTGGCGACAAAATCCCTGCGCATGTTTTTGATGCCCATGGTGGAAAGAAACGAATTCCACCGGTCAAGTTGTTCCGCAAATCCGGAAGAGACGCTCTTGAACCTCAATGGAGCGCTAATGGAAATCACCGCCGCAAAGGCTTTCGGCTTGTTGACGGCCTGATGCAGGGCAAGTCCTCCGCCGGTTGAAAAACCGGCCACAACGATTTGCCCACAGCAGGTTTTCAGGATATCGTGTCCCCGGTTTACGGAATCCACCCAATCAATATAACTTTGCTCCGCCAGATCCACCGCAGAAGTTCCGTGTCCCGCCAGTCTGGGCGCGTAGACAGTGTATCCCTGTGAATATAAAAAATCCGCCCATTCACGAACTTCCTCCGGCGCAGCCATGAGACCGTGGATCAGAAGTACTCCACGATTTGTTTCCGGACGATGCAGAAGGAAGGGCTCTCCGATATGACGGGGTTTTGTTTCGCCTTCCAGAAAGTATTTTTTATAATCCCTTTCAAAAAGCAGGGATTCCTCTTGCATAAGTCGCTTACATTCGGCTGGGATTGACATTGTTATAACCAGGGGCTGATTCAGGAACTGCCGTATTATTAAAAAACTTTAACGTCATCAGACGGCTTTATGGAAATAGACGATGTAAATCATCGCGTAGTGAAGCCCGCCGCCGATCAGTACTGTAATGTGAAAAAGTTCGTGAAAGCTGAAGATTCCGGGTATGAGTTTCGGTTTCTTTGTAGCGTAGATTATACCTCCCAGAGTAAAAAACATTCCGCCGGTAAACAGCAAAATTCCCTGAGCGAGATTCATGTATGAAAGTATTTGCTTAAGAGGGACGACCGCCATCCAGCCCATGACTAGATAAATAACGGCGTAGAGGATTCTAGGCGCCCGCGGGAAAAAAAGTTGAGAGACAAGCCCCAATCCCACAAGTCCCCACTGGATAGCCAGGATAGACCAGCGCCACGTGCCGTCAAGATACATATAACAAATAGGGGTGAACGTACCGGCGATCATGCAAAAGATGGCGAGGCGGTCCATTCTCCGCCAGAAGGACTTCTCGTTTTCTTCTTTCTTAAAGGCGTGGTAGAATGTACTTGCCAAAAAGAGAAAAACCATCGAGAGCCCATAGATCAGGGCGGTAATCAACGCTGATGCCGAATGTCTGGCGACCAACGCTAAAAACACAGTGCCGACTATCGCCGCTACGGCGCCGGCCAGATGCGAATAGAAATTAAAAAATTCCTGTTTTTTTATTTTCATGATCCTTCCCTTTTGTTAGTAACTTTTTTCTGCATTTTAAGGGAGGATTATAGCGGCCAGAGAAAGGATGCCATAACCTGCCTTAAACTACTTCTAACACATTTTAAGTAAGAATTCTGTTATTTTTTATTTCTTAATGATAATAAGCTATTGGAACTGAAAAATGCGCTTGCCGGTGAATTTAATGGGGTTCGATAAGTTAGTATCTGTTTCCGCCTTCGATTAAAATCCGGAAAAAGTCATTTTAAAATGAAATTGTTAAGGGATTTTTTTATAATCTGAACATTTGTTTTTTGCCTCGTCTTGATGAGCAAGAAATAATTTTGATGCATCAGAAAACCAACTTCACGATTGAATCCTTTTCTTTCATAAATCCTCCTTTTAGAAACAATTATTATTGAGCCGGTATCATCGCCCGAAAGGCGATAAAAGTTTCATTTTTCATTCCGGCAAACACAATATATACAGCAATATATTGTTAATAAAAAAGCAAATTAATAAGCAATATTAAATCACTAATATTATGTTATTATTATTGACAATATTGTTTTCTTGAAATATTATATGAGTAACAGAAGCCAAGGTTGTCTGTTTAAGGAGGTATTATGGCTATTATACGAAAAGAACAGAAGGAAAAATCACGGAACGTATTGCTGCGGGTCAGCATACCGGCGCCGCTTATGGCTGAAATAAAAAAGATCAAAAAGGTTTGCAAGGACACTGGATTCTATTTTGATATTAAGCCTGACATTATCAATGCTGTTGAAAAGGCCGTTGAGGAAGCGAAAGCGATGGTGCAAAAAGAAAAAAATAAAAATTGAAATAGTCAAGAGTTAATAATCGCGGAATTCGATATAAAAATGTAAAAATTTATCGAGTCGTATAATATTTGTATCTTCATTTATTAGATTTTATAAATCAGAACGCTTTCAAAATCGAGGTTGTCATGACCCATCACGTGATGAAATCAGGTTATGCAGCTTTGACAGACCGGATTAATCGTTACCCCCAGGGGGCGCCCCCGTCGGACACACTTTATAAAATCCTGAATATTCTGTTTTCCCCCAAGGATGCCGCTCTGGTATCGCTTCTTCCCATAAAGCCATTTACGGTTGAGACTGCCTCCCGCGTCTGGAAAATGAAGATATCATCTGCCCGGAAAATATTGGATGATCTGGCCAGCCGGGCACTTCTTATTGATGTTGAAGAATATGGGAAGCAGGTCTATTTTCTTCCCCCTCCCATGGCCGGTTTCTTTGAGTTCTCTCTCATGAGAATCCGCGGGGATATTGACCAGAAAGTCCTAAGCGAACTTTTCTATCAGTATCTTAATGTGGAAGAGGTCTTCATAAAAGCCCTCTTTACGGAGGGAGAGACACAGATGGGCCGTGTATTTGTTCACGAGCCGTCTCTTCCCTCGGAATTCAGCCTGGCTGTTTTAGATTATGAACGCGCCACAGAGGTTATTAAAACAGCTTCCTTCAGGGGCGTAAGCATTTGTTACTGCCGTCATAAAATGCAGCATCTCGACAGAGATTGCGATGCGTCAAAGGATATTTGCATGACCTTTAGCACGACGGCAGAGTCGTTGATAAAGCACGGTCATGCCCTCGAGGTTTGTCAGGAGGAATGTCTTGATTTGCTTCAGACAGCCTACGATCAAAAACTGGTTCAGTTCGGTTCCAATGTTCGCGAGAGGGTTAATTTTATCTGCAATTGCTGCGGTTGCTGCTGCGAGGCCATGATCACGGCCAGACGTTTCGGTCTTCTACATCCTGTTCATACGACAAATTTTCTGCCGGTGATTCATGAAAAAAGCTGCACAGGTTGCGGTATGTGTGTCAACATTTGTCCCGTAAATGCCATGAGCCTTATTTCAGCAAATGATCCGCACAAACCGAAAGCAAGAATAGCCTGCCTGAATGAAGAGATATGCCTGGGTTGCGGTATTTGCGCAAGCGTCTGCCCCCCAAAGCACATTATATTAAAGTCACGCTCCATGAGGGTCATAACGCCATTGAATTCTACGCATCTGGCTGTCGTGATGGCTATTGAAAGAGGAAAACTGCAGAATCTCATTTTCGATAATCAGGCTCTTTTCAGTCACAGGGCGATGGCGGCCATTCTAGGTGTTATTCTTAAATTGCCCCCCATTAAACAGGCGATGGCGAACCGCCAGTTGAAATCAAGATACCTTGAGACTTTAATCAGGCGAATGGATGCAAAAAATAAATAACAACCGGCAGAGCGAATTCGTAAACGAACAAACCCCTTAACGGGCTTTAGGGTACGCAAGCGAATAAAAAGTTATAATTTGCCTTAAGAATCGAAGATTCGCCGCGGAGAGCTTCAATACTTCTTCCCGAAGGCGGCATACTTAATTACCGGGTATCAATAACGGCTGTATTTAATGTAAAAAAATCGGATTCCTGATTATTTCATTTAAAGAACAACCGGCAATCGACGATGGAAACGCCCTTGCCCTTTTCGTGAATAATAACGGGATTCAAATCGATTTCAGCGATATCCGGCGTCATAGTTAAGAGCTTTGACACTCGGCATATTACATCGCAAAAGGCGTCCATATCCGTTGTCTTCTTTCCTCTTGCGCCTTGCAATACCGGATAGGCCTTGAGTTTTTTCAGCATATCCATGGCTTCGTTTTTCGTTACCGGAGCGAGGCGGATGGATGTGTCTTTGAAAATTTCGAGAAAAATACCGCCCAGACCCGCAATGACAATCGGTCCGAAGACAGGATCCTGGCGGCCGCCGACGAAACATTCCACGCCGTCGGCCGCCATTTCCTGAATCAGGAAACCGTCAATGGTCAGTGGCGGCGTAATTTTTTTAAAAGCCTTGTCCATGCCGGTGATGGCCCCGGCCAGTTCTTTATGATTATGAATATTCAGCCGCACGCCGCCCACGTCGGATTTATGGGATGCATTACGGGAAAGAAGCTTTACGGCAACGGGAAAATTAAGATTGCATTTACTTGCTTCCTTTGCGGATTTTACAGTAGCGCTGGCAACGCAGCTGAGGCCTGCGGCGCTGGTAATCAACAGAGCCTCATCCGTCAGAGGAATCCGTTTTTCAGCGAGGCAGATGTTTCTGATTTTGTCGACCACCGCCAAATCGACAGTAGACATTGCTAATTCTCCCCTTGAATTTCGCGCCGTTTTTTCTTCGTAATAAGTGGCCGATACATCGAGGGCCTTGGCCGCTATCAATGGTGATGAGAATACTGGATATTCCTGGTTCTTCGAGATACTAAGCATTTCAGAGGCGTCGGTGCTCACGGTTACGGCCACAGGTTTTTGATACTGTTCCACCAGTTTGCTGACATGGCTTAAGAAATCGCGCGACATCTCGGCTTCGTAACTGGATATATAAAGATGATTGAACAGAACGCCGTCAACATCCGGCAGTTTCAGAGCTTCTTCCAGAATTCTGGTAAAGATGGTGTAATCAAAGATTTCTCCCAGATCCAGTGGGTTCTGATGGGCAATGACCCGCGTGTGATAAATTGTTTTCACCGTTTCGATAAAAGCCGGGGGAAAATCAACCAGAGAAAATCCGAATTTGGCGCAGGCATCAACGGTTAGTACGGCATGCCCGCCGGAACGGGAGAGGATGGCGACCCGTCTGCTTTTCATCAGAGGAAGCCGGATAATTTTTACAGCATTAATAAAGTCGATATCGTCCTCCGCACGGATGACTGCGGCTTGCCGAAAACAGCCGTCGACAACTGCATCGTCAGTGGAAAGCGCGGTTGTATGGGACTGAGCGATCTTGGCGGTAAGGTTGCTGCGGTTGGATTTTTGGACAATGATCGGTTTGTCTGATCGGATAGCCAGGTCGAAGAAAGCTCTTCCGCGTTTGAAGCCTTCCAGATACATCGTAATGATATCGGTTTTTTCATCTTTGAGCAGGTAGTCGAAAACATCCACTTCGTCTATCTGTAATTTGTTGCCGATGGCGGCGAATTTACCTGGAATAATAGCATTGTCGCCGAATTCTCCAAGGTAGGAACCGCCGACACCGCCGCTTTGGGCAATCATGGCCACACGTCCACCGGATGGTATTTCCGCAAAGAAAGCAAAGGGCATCATCATTTTAATATCGAAATTCAACGTTCCGATACAGTTGGGACCGATGAAGCGGATGTTGTAACGTTCGGCAATTTCCAGCAATTTTTTTTCCAGAGTATGCTGTCCTTCCGAGTATTCGCTGAAGCCGCCGGATTCGATAACAATCCGCTTAATGCCTTTTCTTCCGCAGGCTTCCATAAAATCGGGAACAGTCTGCGCCGGAGAAATGATAATAGCGACATCAGGAACCTCGGGAATTTTATCAACGCTGTCATAAACATGAGCGCCGGCAATATCGCCTTCATCCCGGCTCACGCCGTAAATATTTCCTTCATATCCATTTTGCCGGTTGTTCAACACGATAATATGTCCCAAATTCATTTTCTTTACGGAAGCTCCAATGACTACCATGCTGCGTGGATAAAAAAACTTTTCCATTTTGTTAAATTACCCCTTTCTTACCTCTCCATTCTCATTATTTTTCCGGAGATGAAGTAACATATCATATTATAAAATCACAATAAAACTATTTCCCGATTTTGGATTTAATCCGGTTTTGATATTCAATGATCTCATTTCTCAAAATATTAAGATCGGCGATGCGGTCTTCAAGTCTTCGCAATTGATTGCTCATTAATTCCAGCAGTCGCCCGAGAACCTTATCATTAGATTTCTCAATCGTCCACATCGCTTCCAGTTCCTGCATTTCCGATAAGGTCATTCCCATGATCTTCAGGCGTTTGATTAATTTCAGACGCCGCAGATCGGCGTCTGTATAGATTCTGCGTCCTCCCTCAACACGTTTGATGGAATTGAGCAGGCCGATTTCTTCGTAATAGCGGATGGTGCGCTGGCTCATCTCCAATTTCCGCGCTATTTCACCGATAGAGGTGAAAATTTCGTTTGTTTCTTCCATGATGGAGAACTCCTCATTGTATTATGAACTGTAGTGTTCTTTCAGCTCCCGCTTTAATATTTTTCCCGACGGATTTTTCGGGAGTTTATCGGCGATGAAAATTTTCTTGGGACATTTAAAGCCTGCCAGATGTTGTTTGCAATAGGCGATGATTTCTTTCTCTTTGAGCGTCGTGCCTTTCTTCGGTACGGCCACGACCGCCACAATCTCTATCCACTTGGGGTCGGGCAGGCCGATTACGGCAACCTCTTCTATGTCCGGATACTGGTACATCACTTCCTCGACTTCGCGGGAAGCCACATTCTCGCCGCCCGTCTTAATCATGTCTTTTTTGCGGTCTACCACTGAGAGATACCCGTCATTATCGAAACGTCCCAGATCGCCGCTGTGGAACCAGCCAAACTGGAATGCGTCGGCGGTTTTTTCCGGATCGTTCAGATATCCGGTCATAACGTGGCCAGACCGGTGTACAATTTCTCCAACCTCTCCCAGAGGGACGAACTTTCCGTCATCATCCATGAGACGTGTTTCCACGTTAAGGACGGGTTTTCCTGCGGATCCCGGTTTCAAAAGCTGATCTTCAGGTTTCAATATGGTGGCCACAGGCCCCATCTCCGTCTGACCGTAATAGTTCCAAAGCTTCAGGCCGTGGAAGGCGACGGACAACTGTTTGATAATTTCCACTGGCATGATGCTTGCGCCGTAGGCAGCCTTTTTCAGACTGGCGTGGCTGTAATTCCTGAATTCCGGGTGATTCAGAATTCCAATCCAGACCGTGGGCGGAGCGAACATGTGCGTGATCTGGTACTTCTCAATGAGCTTGATCATTTCCGCCGGATCCGCCTTGTGCATGATCACATTGGTGGCTCCGATATATAGATATGGCATGAGGAAGCAATGGAGCTGGGCGCAATGGAACAGAGGCAGGGCGTGGAGGCTTACATCGTCGGTTTCGTACTGACCGTCGAAGATGCAGCTGTGATACTGCGACATGAGAGCTCTGTGAGACAGCATGGCTCCCTTCGGTTTTGACTCTGTTCCGCTGGTATAAGGAATTTGTACTATATCTTCCGCGCTGACCTCCACCTGGGGTTCATCGAAGGGCATGGTTACCATTTCCGTGATCAGGTTGAAGAAGCCTTCAGGGATGATGGAATCTCCTAAGGGGATGAAGCCCCACTTCTGCACGGAAGAGAATTTATTCTGGTTTTGGGCGATAATCGGATAAAGTGTATCTTCTACAATGAATATTCGCGAACCTGAATGATTGATAATGAAGGCTATTTCCTCGGCATTGAGCATGTAGTTGATGGGGACTTGGATGGCACCGATTTTAGCCAGGCCCATCATGCTGATGGGATAATAGTGGGAGTTGTATGCATAGACCGCCACTCTGTCGCCTTTTTTAATCCCGTAGCTTGTCATAAGATTGGCAAAACGCCTTGCTTCCCGTTCAAGATCATAGAATGAAAGTTTCGTCTCACGGAAGATGATAGCGGTCTTATCGCCATATTTCGTTGCCGCCCTGCGGGCCATATCTCCGATGGTATCGCGATTGATGATGTTGCTCATATATTTAACCTTTTACTTCATAGTGTCATTAAGATTGATATTTTTTTTCAAACATTTCCTTCATTTTAAATTTCTGAATCTTGCCACTGGCTGTCATCGGGTAGCTGTCAACAAACTCCCAGTATTTAGGAATCTTGTGACGGGCGATTTTTCCTTTACAAAATTCAATGAGCTCTTCCGCCGAAGCCGTTTGTCCGCTCTTTAGCTGAATAGCGGCCAGCACCTGCTCGCCATATTTCTTATCGGCAATACCGATGACCTGCACATTCATCACTTTGGGATTTTTATAGAGAAATTCCTCCAGTTCGCGGGGATAGATATTTTCACCGCCGCGGATAATCATATCCTTGATTCGCCCGGTCACTTTGAAATATCCTTTTTCATCGAGCGTTCCCAAATCTCCCGTGTGGAGCCAGCCTTCCTTGTCGATGGTCTCTGCTGTTGCCTCCGGCATTTTATAATAGCCTTTCATGACGCAGGCGCTCCTTGTAACGATCTCACCCTGCACATTTGCGGGCACGTCATCGCCCGTTTCCGGATCAATGATCTTACCTTCGATATCGGGCAAAAGTCGGCCGACGGATGCCACGCGCAGTTTCACAGGATCATCGCGCCGAGTCATTGTCATGACGGGAGAAGATTCCGTCTGACCGAAGGCAATGACGATTTCGGGACAATGCATTTTCGTGCGCACCTGATTCATCGACTCTTCAGGGCAGGGGGCTCCGGCCATAATGCCCGTGCGCAGAGAACTCATATCGTACTTTTCAAAATCGGGATGATTCAACATCGTCACAAACATTGTCGGCACGCCATTGACGGCGGTGCATCGCTCCCGTGCTCATCACACAGCCGAAGCAGTGAAACATCGGCACCTGAATCAGCAGGCTGTCTTTTTCCGTCATGCCCATGACATCTCCGACCATTCGGGCATTATTGACAATATTGTGGTGGGTCAACATAACACCTTTCGGAAAACCTGTGGTGCCCGATGTATACTGCATGTTGATCACATCATCATCGGAAAGAGAATTCATCCGGTCATCCAGTTCCTGCCCGGTTATTTTCTCTCCCATCTTGATCAAATCGGAAAATTTGAACATGCCGGGCGTGTTTTCTTTTTTGCCGATATAGATCACGTTTTTTAAAAGCGGCAGTTTTTCCAAAATCAGAGATCCCGCTTTACAGGAATCCAACTCGGGGGCGACCTTACGGACGGTATCGTAAAAGCTGGTGTCTCTGTAGGTATCGATGAGAAACAAACTTGTGGAATCAGACTGCTTTAGAATGTATTCCAGTTCATGGGTTTGATAATTTGTGTTGATGGTAACCAGCACGCCGCCGGCCATTCCCAGAGCCGACTGCAGATAAACCCATTCGGGAACATTGGTCGTCCATACGGCGATATGATCGCCGCGTTTAATGCCCATCGCCATCAGTCCTTTGGCGACATCCTGGCATTTTTTGTAAAACTCGCGGTAAGTCTGCCGGATGCCGAACTCCGAAGAAACAAGTGCCATGTTTTCCGGATGGCGTGTGGCTGTATCTTTGACTAACTGCCCTATCGTTTTATTAACAAAATCTGACATAGTAACACCTCTCGGTATTTGATTTTTTTTGATTAAAACCCGCTATAAAATACAATTCTACGTCAGGATGGCTTCAAAGATATACTTTTAATATTACAAGAATTTTCTATTTTAATGCCACCTTACGTTAACTGGCATAATATAATAGAAAATATTTATGTCAAGTTATTTTAATAACGTTGAAAAAGTCAGCGGTTTTTTTAATCTCTTCGGGTCCAGTTTCCAGTCGCTTGCGGCGGGGAAACTCATTTAACATAGCAAAACAGTAGTCACAAAAATAGTTTGCGCATTGGTCGTGAAATATGATTATGTTATGTGAAATTGTTTTTAGAGATGGATGGTTTATGGAAAAGACGCTTTTATTTCTATTTTTGATTTTATTTCTTGGCCGGATAATCTGGCGGTTTATTTTACAGCAACTCAATATCAGGCATCTGCGAAATCACGGCAAAGAGATTCCACCTGTTTTTCATGGCATAATTGATGAGACTACTCTGGCGAAAATGGTGGATTATACTTATGATAACTCGCGTTTGGAGACTAAAGAAAATTTAGCGGAGGATATTCTGGAGCTTGCTATATTGTTTCTTTTATTGCCGGTTCTTGTTGCTAAACTGGCAGGATTGCCATTGCACATAATCTGGCAGGCGCTGATTTTTTTCGGAGTGCTGTCTGCAAT